>CAKSSY010000164.1 GCA_934489945.1 uncultured Eubacteriales bacterium | reverse complement strand
CAGGGGAGTGAGGCACCGGGACAGTTGATTGCAGGGGTGGAATTTTTCAACAAGAAGAAAAAGACCGATGTTATCATCATCGGGCGCGGCGGAGGCTCGGCTGAGGATCTTTTGGCGTTCAACAACGAACAGCTTGCTTATGCCGTGGCAGCATCAAAAGTCCCTGTTATCTCCGCTGTGGGACACGAGTCCGATTTTACAATCTGCGATTTTGTTGCCGATAAACGCGCCCCGACACCGTCGGCGGCGGCAGAACTTGCGGTGCCGGATCGTTTGGAACTGAAAAAAAATCTGATTTTTTATGAAAACAAAATTCTTTCGGTTCTTGCACAAAAGATTGCGGCAGGAAGAAAGAATCTGAAATATCTTTCCGAGGCAGGGGTTCTTTCGGGACCCGAAACGATTCTGACGGGACGACGTATGAATCTTGTGTATCTTTCGGAAAAAGCCGACGGGGCTATGAAGAAGCGTCTTACAGAGAAAAAAAACGGGCTTATGGCTCTTACTGCCGGGTTGGAGGCACTTTCTCCGCTTTCGGTACTTGCCCGCGGTTACGGTATTGTGCAAACAACAGAGAACAAAGTGGCTCGATCTGTGACCGATGTGAACTCGGGTGACAGTGTAACGGTTCTGGTAAGTGACGGAAAAATCCGTGCAACCGTAAACGGCACGGAAAAGGAGGAAAAATATGGCAAAAGCGATAAAAGGTTTTGAAGAATCGGTGTCAAGGCTGGAAGAGATTGTTCGGGCTTTGGAAAACGGGAATGTAACACTCGATGAGTCCATAAAATTGTACGAGGAAGGAATCGCCCTTGTACGCAACTGTAACGGCAAATTGGACAGTGCCGAAAAGAAAATACGGATTTTGACGCAAACGGCAGATGGTGAGCTTTCGGAAAAGGAGTTTGAGGTTAAGGATGAGTGAGATAAAACGACTTTTGGAAGAATCTGCGAAAAAAACCGAAGAGGCTCTTGTAGAATATTTCGGTTCTTTGCCGGACGATCTTGCCCTTATCGGAGAAGCGGAAAAGTATAGCCTTATGGGAGGCGGAAAAAGAATACGTCCGTTTTTGACGTTTGAATTTTGCCGTATGCTCGGCGGCACCCCGGAACAGGCAGCACCGTTTGCTGCGGCGATCGAGATGATTCATACGTATTCGCTGATCCACGACGATCTTCCTTGTATGGATGACGATACCTATCGCCGCGGACGGCTTACCTGTCATAAGAAGTTTGATGAGGCAACGGCGATTCTTGCCGGCGATGCACTTTTGACAAAGGCTTTCGGGGTGGCGGTGGGAAATCCGTATGTGTCATCTGAACAGAATGTGGAGGCGGTCGCGCTTCTTGCGGAAGCGGCAGGAGACGGGGGAATGGTCGGCGGTCAGATATTGGATCTGTCTGCCGAGAAAAACGGAGCGGATGACATTGATCAGGTTCTTCGTCTCCATTCTCTTAAAACCGGTGCGATGATTCGCGCGGCGGCACTTTTGGGATGTCTTGCGGCGGGAGAAACGCGGAATTCCACTATGGCACAGGCGGCGGATCGTTATGCGTCGGGAATCGGGACGGCGTTTCAGATTGTTGACGAC
>CAKSSY010000163.1 GCA_934489945.1 uncultured Eubacteriales bacterium | reverse complement strand
CAGTTAAAAGAGTTGCAAGATTTGATTTCGATTGATGTGAAATCTGCGATTCTTGCTCTGGATGAACTTACAGGTGAATTGATTACGGATGATGTTTTGGATAATATTTTTGAACACTTCTGTATAGGCAAATAGTGATATGGATAAAGAAAGTAAAAAAGTAATAGCTTTGATGTCAGGAACATCCTGTGATTCAATAGATGCCGGTTTATGTGAGGTTCATCCGGATATGTCAGTGACGTTGATTCAGGGGATTAATCATTCTTACCCTGAACACATAAGAGCGAAGCTTTTTGCGGCATTTAGGGGTGAGATTAGTATAAAAGAGCTTTGCCAGCTTAATTTTGCGGTTGGAAAATGTTTTGCAGATGCCGCTAATGTACTAATAAGTGAGTTTGGAAAACCAGATTTTATTTCATCTCACGGGCAGACTGTTTATCACTATCCTTATGATGAAAAACTGGACGATATTTCATTGAAAAGCACGTTGCAAATTGGTGAAAGTGCAATTATTGCGCGTGAAACAGGATGTATGGTTATTTCAAACTTTCGTGAAAGCGATATTGCCGCTGGCGGTCAAGGTGCGCCTTTAGTGTGTTTTGCGGATGCTAAGTGGTTTAAAAACTCGCTTGTGCAAAATATTGGAGGGATTTCAAACGTAACTGTTGTTTCTGATGATTGTGAAACCTTTGGATTTGATACAGGTTGCGGGAATATTTTAATTGATTACTGTGTACAAAAGTTCTTCGGACAAAAATATGATAAAGACGGTGAAATCGCTGCACAAGGAAATGTTTGCGAAAGCTGGTTAGACTGTCTTTTGCAGGATGAATACTATTTTATCGACCCGCCAAAAACTACAGGGAGAGAGTATTTTTCGACAAAGTATGCAGAGAATATTCTTAGAACTGCGCCTGAAGATAAAAAAGATATTATTGCGACTCTTACGGCTCTGACTGCAAAAACTATTGCGCAAGCATATGAACGCTTTGTTTACCCTGTATGCAGCGTGGATACGTGTGTTGTTGGTGGTGGCGGTGCTTATAACAAAACTATGATGAAGTTTTTGAGGGGTTATCTTCCAAAACGTATTGAATTAAAAACCCATGAAGATTATGGAATTTCTAATAACTACAAAGAAGTTATGGCGTTTGCGCTTTTGGGCTATTGCAACTATTATGGAATTTCAAATAATCTTCCGTGCTGTACAGGAGCGAACAAAAGAGTCGTTATGGGAAAAGTTACTTATCCGTAAATTTACCATCTTACTGATTTTCCTTTGGATTTTTCTGCATCCTCTGGGGAACGGTTTCAGGAACTACCGTACGCTATCTCGCGTACGCCAGTCCCTTCACACACCTTAAGCTCGGATTTGAAAAATCTCAAAAAACTGTCTTTTTTGGATTTTTCTGCATCCTCGTACCAAATATTAATTTTTTGTTTATTTTTTAAGATTTCTCTAAAAAAAGTGATTTAATGATAATGTGGTTTGAGGTTAAAAAATCACATAGCATGTAAAATTGTAAAAAACTGAAATAAGGAGAATATAATTATGGCAAAAACAATTGGTATTGACTTAGGTACAACAAACTCAGTTGTAGCAGTTATGGAA
>CAKSSY010000162.1 GCA_934489945.1 uncultured Eubacteriales bacterium | reverse complement strand
CACCACTATTGTGTCCTGCGGATAAGCCGGAAAAATGGCAAGGTGTTCATATTTTCGCAATTTGTCCTGCAAAAACCGTATGGTCGATTTATCATCTTGCTTATCGTTTAACATTTTGTTCCTCCACATATCTTTCTATAAAATTTTGAGATTGACCGTTCTCATATAACCGCTCCGCTATCTGCCGGATTTTTGCAAACATTTTAGGATATCTCATCGCCAGCATAAGGTATTTATTTTTACCGGTTTGCTCTATCCCGACAAGATTGCCAACTCCGCGTAATTTACAATCTTCTTCCGCTATTTCAAATCCACTTGTACTCGCAGCGATTGCACGTAACCTCATATTTGCAGTATCGTCTGATTTTAGTATGCAAAACGCCTGATCCGATCCGCGGCCTACACGACCGCGCAACTGATGCAAACTAGACATTCCAAACCGTTCCGCGTTATTAATTACTATGACAGTTGCGTTCGGGATATTAATTCCTACCTCAACCACTGTTGTGGCAACAAGGATCTGAGTCTCATTTTTATAAAATTTCTCAATAATATTTTCCGCCTCCTTTTTTTTCGTCTTACCCGTCAGGCAATCGGCTTTGAATCCACGACTTGCGAAATAATCATTGTATTTTCTTAAAACAACGTCTACAGATTCAACGTCTTCCGAATGCCCGTCCTCCCTTTCAACCAACGGGCAAATCACATAAGCCTGATGTCCTTTACGCAGCTCGGTTTCCATAAACTTCATAATCGGCAGCTCTTTTTGATAAATTGCCGTTTTCACTTTCTTTCGATTGGACGGCAATCGTTCTATATTATATAACTTCCGCTGCTCAGAAAATATCGTAACAGCCAGGCTGCGCGGAATAGGCGTTGCGGACATTGATATAACATGCACACCAGTCCCTCCCTTGTCTATTAAAGCTTCCCTCTGCAAAACTCCATATTTATGTTCTTCATCCATGACCACAAGGGCGAGATTAAAAAATTCCACTTCTTTTCCTAAAACACTTTGGGTCCCAACCAATATGGAGACTTCACCATTCCTCACTTGCTCAATAATTCTTTTTTTCTTTTTCCCTGTAACAGAACTGTCCAGATATTCCACTGAAACGCCATATTTTTCCGCATATTTTTTTATATCGTCATAGTGCTGCTTACCCAATACCATAGACGATGCCATTAAAACACATTGTCCCCCATTTTCCGCGATTGCAAACATCAGCAGGAAAGCTACTATGGTTTTTCCGCATCCTACATCTCCCTGGACCATCGCATCTACTCGTTTTCCGCTCCGCATATCGGCCAATATAGATTCCAGCACATCTTTCTGGCCATGATCCTCTGTTAATTGGAATGGTAAGTCACGCTCCATAATCCGCATCGTCGTCAAGGAACGCAAAACAAATCCCGTCCCTTGAGACATTTTTCTCTCACTTTCAACCAATAACAAAGCAAAGAATAAAAGATCGTCAAAAATCAGCCTTTTTTTTGCATTGATTATATCTTGTAGATCTGCCGGGAAGTGAATTGCTCTATAAGCGCCTTTAAGACCATATAGTTTATATTGTTTCAACAATTCTTCCGGAAGCGTTTCTTCCTTATTATAATGT
>CAKSSY010000161.1 GCA_934489945.1 uncultured Eubacteriales bacterium | reverse complement strand
CTTCAGAAGAGTCCTGTAATTCTGCCGTTATGGTCGACATCAATTTTTTCAGCCGCCGGGGATTTTGGCAATCCGGGCATTGTGAGAATATCTCCGGTCAAAACCACAAGAAAACCGGCACCGGCTGACACCTTGACATTCTTTACGGTAACGGTGAAATGTTCCGGAGCCCCGAGTTTGGCGGGATCGTCCGAGAAGCTGTATTGTGTCTTGGCAATGCAGATCGGAAGTTCGGCAAAGCCAAGGGCAGACAGCGCATCCATCTGTTTTTTGGCGGACGGGAGAACAGTGATTCCGTCCCCTCCGTAAATGCGTTTGACAATCGTTTCAATCTTGTTTTCAATGCTTCCTTCAAGCGGATAGGAAAAAGTAAAATTGCCTTTTTCGTTTTCACACAGACGCACAACCTCGCGTGCAAGCTCTTCGCCACCCTTTCCGCCTTCCGCCCAAACGGTGGAAAGTACGGTGTTGACACCGAGTTCACGACACTTTTCGATGATGAAACGGATTTCCGCATCGGTGTCGGTAGGGAAGCGGTTGACCGCGACAACGGCAGGCAGACCGAAAACTTTCTTGATATTGGAAACGTGGCGGAGAAGATTCGGAATGCCGCGTTCAAGAGCGATAAGATCTTCGGTTGCCAAGGCGGTTTTCGGAAGACCGCCGTGCATCTTGAGAGCACGAACGGTTGCCACGATGACGACCGCGTTTGGGGTCAATCCCGCCATGCGACATTTGATGTCGAGGAACTTTTCGGCACCGAGGTCGGCACCGAAGCCCGCTTCGGTTACGGTGTAGTCTCCCATTTTGAGAGCCATACGGGTAGCCATTACCGAGTTACAACCGTGCGCGATGTTGGCAAAGGGACCACCGTGTACGAAAGCAGGCGTTCCTTCCAGTGTCTGAACGAGGTTTGGCTTGAGAGCATCCTTCAGAAGTGCCGTCATGGCACCTGCCGCTTTCAGTTCTCCGCAGGTTACGGGCTTGTCGTCGTAGGTGTAACCGACAATAATGCGGGAAAGACGCTCTTTGAGATCGGTGATAGAGGTGGAGAGACAGAGAATCGCCATGATTTCGGAGGCAACCGTAATGTCGAATCCATCTTCGCGCGGCACTCCGTTGGCTTTTCCTCCCAAGCCGTCCACAATGTTCCGGAGTTGACGGTCGTTCATGTCGACGCAACGCCGCCAAGTGATTTTGCGGACATCAATACCAAGGGCATTGCCTTGCTGAATGTGATTGTCGAGCATTGCCGCAAGCAGATTGTTGGCGGCACCGATGGCATGAAAGTCACCGGTAAAGTGCAGGTTGATGTCCTCCATCGGGACAACCTGTGCATATCCTCCGCCTGCGGCACCGCCTTTGATGCCGAATACAGGACCGAGAGACGGTTCGCGGAGCGCGACTGTGACATCCTTTCCGATTCGGGACAACCCATCGGCAAGACCGATGGTGGTAGTGGTTTTGCCTTCCCCGGCGGGAGTGGGGGTAATGGCGGTAACAAGGATCAGTTTGCCGTCCTTGCGGTTGGTTTCCTTCAGAAGTGAGAGATCGATTTTGGCTTTGTATTTGCCGTATTGTTCGATATATTTTTCATCGACGTGCGCTTTTTTCGCAATTTCAACTATGGGTTTCTTTTGACATGCTTGCGCTATTTCGATATCGGAC
>CAKSSY010000160.1 GCA_934489945.1 uncultured Eubacteriales bacterium | reverse complement strand
CAATGCTTCTGCTGGATATCAGGGATTTCATGATTCTCTTGGCGTTTTCCTTTTGCTTTTCACCAAATACCGGGGAGCG
Organism: uncultured Eubacteriales bacterium; assembly: GCA_934489945.1. GTDB lineage: Bacteria > Bacillota > Clostridia > Oscillospirales > CAG-272 > RGIG8775. Next base: position 1,686 of record CAKSSY010000160.1, on the reverse strand, counting down.
CTCGATTTTAAAGGATGCTTCCGCCATATCTTTTGCAAGAATGCTCGTGGCATATACATGGGGGACATTTCTGCCACGCTTCACATAACCGGCATTTTCCAAAGCCGCGACAGCAGTTTTGACACGTGTTTCAATCTCATTTACTGAATCATCCCACCCCGCCTGTCTTGCAATTTCAAGCGCAGAACAACAAACCCAAGGTTTCTCCCTGGTCATGTCTTTGAGTGCTTTCCAAACCTGCTGAATCTCACTGATACTGAGTTTTGTCTGATTGAGCAACATAAAATGCTTGTCCAAATCATTGTCATTGAACAGAACATAACACTCTGCAAGCAAGCTTGGATCCCGTCCGGCACGTCCCGCTTCCTGAACATAATTTTCAAGCGAATCAGAGATATCGTAGTGTATGACCAGTTTAACGTCTTTTTTGTCAACACCCATGCCAAAAGCAGATGTTGCAACAATGATTTTCACCTGATTGTTAATAAACGCTTCCTGATTTGCAATTTTCTCATTTGGATCCATTTTCCCATTGAACGGTTTCGCCGGAAAACCGTCACTTGTCAGTTTTTCCGCAATTTGAACCGTGCGTCTTGTACGGGAAACATAGACAATCGTTGGACAATTTTTCTGCTCAATCAGAGAGCGGAGCGCATTATACTTTTCTTCATCCGTTTCCTTAAAAAGTACGGTATAGTGTAGGTTTTCACGATCCGCAGTCGATGTAAACAGCTCAAGAGACAAGTCTAGCTTTACACGGAAATAATCACAAATATCCGTAATAACCTTTTGTTTTGCCGTGGCAGTAAAGCAAGATACCGGAATCGGATCCCGTAGCTGTTTTCTCTTCTTATACTCTCGGATAAAATCTCCGATATATAGATAATCCACACGAAAATCCTGTCCCCACGCAGAAAAGCAATGAGCCTCGTCAATTACAAACCGAACCACATTGCGGGAAAGTAATAATTTTTCGATCGTACTGGAGCGGAGCTGTTCCGGCGAAATATACAAAAGTGTGGCAAGCCCATTTGCAACGCGGTCAAGTGCCTCGGTACGTTCAATGGGGCTGAGCAATCCGTTTACCGTTACCGCATCGACAAGTCCTTTTTCGTTCAGATTGTCCACCTGGTCTTTCATCAGCGACTGAAGCGGAGAGATCACGACAGTAAGACCGTGTGCACATTCACCTGCCATAAGTGCGGGCAACTGGAAGGTGATTGATTTTCCTCCGCCCGTTGGGAATACCGCAAGCAAGGATTTTCCGTCAACCGCGGCCTGTGCCGCCCTTTCCTGTAACGGCTCTCCGGCATACGTGCGGAATTTATCGTAACCGAAAAACTGTTTGAGCTTTTTACTAATATTCAGTCTGTCATGGCAATAAGCACATCCATCTTTACATGGTGTATGGCAGAGATACTTTACAACATTATCAATTTTGGGATAATTCTTCGTCAACCACGGTGGGGTAACTGAATGATAATCCGCAGCACCGATCAAAGCAAGTGCATAGGCCAGCTCAACCGGGTAATGCTGGATCATCAATTCAACATTGGCATTGGCACAGATTTTTCCATCATATTCTTCCCGAATGAGTTTTGGCACATTTGAACGATATGGAACAAATCCTACATAATCGAAAAAACCTTTGAATTCCGATTTGTCGTATAAAAGGCAACAATATAT
>CAKSSY010000159.1 GCA_934489945.1 uncultured Eubacteriales bacterium | reverse complement strand
GAACCCGACGATATCAGCATTTTCGGCATGGGAGGCGAAATGATCGTCTCGATTCTCGATGCGGCACCGTGGACCAAAAGTCCCGACATACGCCTGATTCTCGGTCCCATGACCAAAACCTCCGAATTGCGCGACTTTCTCTCCGAAAACGGCTACGCCATCCTCGGAGAGACGCTTTCCGAGGATGATGAAAAAATTTATCAAATCATCTGCGCCGTTTACGATGGTAAGCCGTATTCCCTGTCGCCACTTGAAAAACTCGTCGGCAGACAGAATCTGAAAAACGGCGGCGAACGACTCGAAAAACTTCTCGTTAGACAGGAAAATATTTTTCGCAAAATTGCAACGGGAAAACAATGTTCCGGAACGGACACCACTTATGAAAACGCAATTCTTTCTGAAATTGCACAAATCCGAAAGGAGAAATCCATATGATTTCCGTAGGTCAACTCTATAAAACGCTGAATGAAAAAATTCCGCCGTCACTCTCCTGTGAATGGGATAACGACGGTCTGATGTGTTGCCCGGATCCTGATGTTCCCGTCAAAGGCGTCCTGCTCGCACTGGATATTACCGAAGGAATGATTGAACAAGCCATAAAGGAGAACTGTAATGTCATTCTTTCCCATCATCCGCTTGTATTTCGTCCTGTAAAAGCTCTCAATACCGAGAAGGGGGTGCCGCGGAAACTCATAAAACTTGTGAAAAACGAAATTTCCGCCATGTCCTTCCATACAAGATTGGATGCCCTTTCCGGGGGAGTCAATGATGTGCTGGCAAATCTCATCGGGTTGGAGAATTCCATACCGTTCGGTGAGGGCACGGAAGACATGGGACGTGTGGGAATTTTTCCGACTTCCTCACTTGAAGAATTTGCCGCCCATATCAAAAAGAAACTCGGTTCGCCTTTTGTTCTGTACTGTGGCAACCGGACAGTAAGACGAGTAGCGATTCTCGGCGGAAACGGCGATGACTTTATCTCTGCCGCCAAAGCGGCAGGTGCGGACACCTACGTCAGCGGTAGACTCGGCTATCATCCGCTTTCCACGGCAATAGAGGACGGCATCAATCTCATAGAAGCAGGACATTTTTACACCGAAAATCCGGTTCTTCCCTTTCTTGCCTCACTCGTAAAAAATGCCGACCCGACAATTCCGACAATCATCTCGGATTCCTGTGAGATTCATTCTTTGTAAGAAAAAAGTTGAACCTTTGTAGGGGAAAGGATTGAATCTTCATAAGAGAAAAGGTTCAATCTTCGTAAAAGAAAAGATTCAACCTTCACAAGAGAAAGAATTCAGCCTTTGTAAGGGAAAAGATTCAACCTTCATAAGAGAAAAGATGAATCCTCGTAAGAGAAAATGTTCAACCTTCGTAAGAGAAAAGGTTGAACATTTTCAAAAGAAAAATTCCCAAATCAAAAAAGGTTCTGTCATAAACACCGGAATAACCTCCGGCACTTGTGACAGAGCCTTTTTGCAACAGGAAACAAATTCTCACAAAACTCAAAAAATGCGCCGAAAATTGCCACCCGCCGTTTCCGGACAATCTTCAGGAATGATTCCGGCTTTTAATGGTTCCTATATGCAGATAGATTACAGAAGTCAAAAAACACCCAAAACATGAATTCCGACAGCCCATCTATCGTCAGGTCTATCGGATTTTTCGATAAAGACACGAAATTCGCAACGATAATCATTCTGCTCATCAAGCCCGTCAGATTTTTCGGCAAAGACACGAAATTCGCAACGATAATCATTCTGCTCATCAAGCCCGTCAGAT
>CAKSSY010000158.1 GCA_934489945.1 uncultured Eubacteriales bacterium | reverse complement strand
GGGCGTTGAGGCAGGACTTTCTTTTACGATCATGGAAAGCGTCCGAAAGGGAAAAGGTCTGAAGGACGAATGGATCGTGACCATGAAGGAACATAATGTACCTGACTGGTATATCTGGTCGTGCAAAAAGATCAAGTATATGTTCCCGAAGGCACATGCAGCTGCCTATGTCATGATGGCATGGCGTATTGCGTATTGTAAGGTGAATTATCCGCTTGCCTACTATGCAGCATTTTACAGTATCCGAGCCGACTGCTTTTCCTATGAACTGATGTGTCAGGGCAAGGAGCATCTTGAAGCCGTGCTGGCGGATTACAACAGAAGAAAGGATGAACTGTCCAAGAAGGAACAGGATTCTATCCGTGATCTGCGTATCGTGCAGGAAATGTATGCGCGTGGTTTTGAGTTTATGCCAATTGATATTTACAAAGCACATTCGAGATTATTCCAGATCATCGACGGCAAGATCATGCCATCCCTCGGCAGTATCGACGGTATGGGTGATAAAGCCGCGGAAGCCATGATGGAAGCGGCAAAGGACGGACCGTTCTTATCCAGAGATGATCTGCGAAGCCGCAGCAAAGCACCGCAAAACGTTATTGATAAGATGGGCGAGCTGGGACTTCTTGGCAGCCTGCCCCAGTCAAACCAGTTGAGCTTGTTTGACTTCATGTAATACCAGGGTCACAGACCATTAGCCACGATGTGCTTGCACAGGAGTGGCTATATGGTATGATGACCCGCTCCGACATTCGCATAAAAGCGGAGCGTAAGCTTCGCGATATGCGAATGTCGGAGAGAATTGCGGGAGTGCGGAGCACGTAGCAATTCGTGGTATTACAATAATCAGGAGAGGCGATTTTGCGAATGGGGCTCTGCAGTATTACAAAAGAACGAAGAGGTGTTACGAAATCTTTTAGCAACACTTTTAGAGATGGATGAGGCAGACATTGTAAGCTGTCATATCGAAAACCCAATTGAGCTTGGTAAGGAGATTGAAGGAAAAGATTGATCACTATTATACTGGGCAAGGGCCTATGACAGTATTAAGAGTGGGCAAGATTATGGTATGTTGTTCCCTACATATCATATTGGTATTTTAGATTTTACATTATTTGAAGAACATCCAAAGTTTATGGCAAAATATCAGATTTTAGATGTAGAAGATGGATTTTTATATTCAGATAAATTATGTATTAAAGTACTTGACCTGACACAGCTTGAGAAAGCAAAAGGGCAGTCTGAAACAGATAAAAAGATTTTGAAATGGGCGGGTATATTCAAGGCAGAGACTCTGGAAGAACTTGAGCAGTTAGCAAGAGGAGAGGAGGTATTTGAGAATATGGTAGTAACAATGAAGAAACTGAGTGAAGATGAAAAAATCCGTATGCAGTGTGAAGCAAGGGAAGACTATGAGAGATGCCTTCTTACGGAATATAATGCCGGAAAACGGGAAGGGATAGAACTTGAACGGGAGAATACAGAAAAGGAGCGGCAAAGAGCAGATGATGCAGTGCAAAGAGCAAATGATGCAGTTAAAAGAGCTGCTGAGTTGGAGACCGAGGTAAAAAGACTGCAGGAGCTATTGAAATAACTGATGAACCGAACAAGAATCAAGCAAACATTTGCAGATTATACAAATAATTATAATGCATCCGATCCGAAGATCAGGCTGAAGATCGACCATACGTATCGTGTGGCGGCGCTTGCGGAGCGCATTGCCCAAACAGTTACGGATATACCTATCGACGGGGATCTTGCGTGGACAATGGGGATGCTTCATGACATAGGCCGTTTTGAACAGGTGAAAAG
>CAKSSY010000157.1 GCA_934489945.1 uncultured Eubacteriales bacterium | reverse complement strand
GCGGAGAGCTTTGCACTCTCCGCACCTACGCAGAAAAAGCACCGAAACAATAAGGAGAAATCTGCAAATGAAAAAGAAAGTCACAACTTTTTTGTTAGTAATCGTTTTGATTGCAGGTCTGTCCTTGTTGCTTTACCCGACTGTCAGTGATTTTTGGAACTCATACCATTCATCACAGGCGGTTGCAAAATATGATAAAGAGGTTAAAAATCTCGACAAGGATAAATATCGGGAAATATTGTCCAAAGCACAAAATTATAATGAAGAACTTTCAAAAAATTTCCAGTCGACATCACTGAGTGATGAACAGGAAAAGGAATACAATGGATTATTGAATGTCGATGGTACAGGAATTATGGGTTATATTGAAATCCCGAACATAAATGTTTCTTTGCCGATTTATCACGGAACAAACGAAAACGTTTTACAAATTGCCGCCGGACATCTTGAATGGTCGTCGCTTCCGGTAGGGGGCAAAAACTCACATTGTGTACTTTCCGGTCACAGGGGATTGCCGAGTGCCAAGCTGTTTACAAATCTGGATCAGCTTGAAAAAGGGGATACATTTGTTATTCGTGTGCTCAATGAGGTGTATACATACGAAGTCGATCAAATCCGTATAGTTTTGCCCGAAGAGGTATCGGACCTTATGATCGAAAACGGCAAGGATCTTTGCACACTCGTTACCTGCACGCCATACGGGATAAATTCTCACAGATTGTTGGTTCGCGGTCATCGTGTTGCCAATGCTCAAGGTGCAGACGATGCGAGGGTAATATCTGATGCAATGCAAATTGATACATTGATAGTGGCAAGCGTTCTTGCTGTGCCGATAATAATTGTACTTTTTATTGTAATTCATATAGAAGATAAAAGAAAAATTGACGGAGGCGAAGATTATGCGGAATAAAAAAAGAAAGATATTTTCTGCTTTGCTATTTGCTTTGTGCTTAGCGATTGTCTTTTCATCACAGAGCTTTGCTGCGGATGTGGTTCATCCCGAACGGAATTGTACTCTGACAATAAATTACACCGACAGCGGAAAGCCGGTGGGCGGGGTCCCGTTTAAAATATACCGTGTTGCAGATATTAAGGCTGACGGCAGCTATGAACTCAGTGGAGATTTTAAAAAATATCCTGTGGAATTGAACGGCTTGACATCTTCGCAATGGCGAGACACCGCAGAAACGCTTACGGCGTATGCTAAGAGGGACAAGCTCACAGCTTATGATTACGGAAAGACGGGGAGCAACGGACTTCTGAAATTTCCGAATCACCGCAGCACATTGAAAGCGGGACTTTATCTTGTTGTCGGTGAAACTCACACAACAAACGGCTATACTTATGTTACGGAGCCGTTTCTCGTTTCGCTGCCGAGCAAGGCTGATAATAATGATTCGTGGGATTACAATGTGACCGCCGAGCCGAAACATAACAGAGAGGATAATCCGCCGCCGAATCCGGGCGATAGGATAAAAATCAAGGTCATTAAGGTTTGGAAAGATAACGAGAGCATTGAAAGACCGTCCGAAATTACAATTCAGCTTCTTAAAAACGGAGAGGTCTATGAAACGATCAAGCTGAACGCATCAAACCATTGGAGATATGACTGGGGAAGTTTGCCGAAATACGATGAAAACGGCAAGCCTATCGAATGGCGTGTTGTCGAGGTTAAGGTAGACGGGTATACGGTAATTGTTTCTAAGGAAGGCTTTACTTTTGTGATTACCAATACATCGAAGCCAGAAAAGCCGACAAAACCGGGAACCACAAAGCCCGACAGCCCGACAAATCCGAGTGAAAAAACAACAAAACCAAATGTTCCCGGAAAAAC
>CAKSSY010000156.1 GCA_934489945.1 uncultured Eubacteriales bacterium | reverse complement strand
GTTACGTTCGACGCGATGAGGTGATTGCTTACGTGATTGAACGCTATGGAAATGATCATGTTTCTCAAATTGCCACCTTTGGAACACTTGCTGCCAAGGCGGCGATCCGTGATGTTGGCAGAGCGATGGGAATGTCCTATGCCGAAACCGATGCTGTGGCACGCACCGTGCCCAAAGAGCCGGATATTACCCTTTCCGACTGTATGAAGCGGTCGGCCTTTCGGGAGATTTATGAAAGTTCGGACGGAGTACGTCGTTTGATTGATACCGCCATAAAACTGGAGGGAATGCCACGCAATGTGTCGATTCATGCGGCGGGAATCGTGATTACCGATCTGCCGTTGACGGCCCATGTTCCGCTTGCTCAAAGCGGCGGTGTGACAATCACACAATATGATATGACAACCATTGCCGAACTTGGATTGCTCAAATTTGATTTTCTTGCTTTGCGAAACCTTACCGTGATTCATGAGGCAGAAATGCAGGTGCGTGAGAATGAGCCGGATTTCGATATTGAAAAAATCCCGCTTGATGATTCTACTGTTTTTTCCATGATTGCCGCGGGAAACACTTCCGGTGTCTTTCAGTTGGAATCCGGGGGAATGCGTCAGATGCTTGTCAATCTGGCACCGGATTGTTTTGAAGATATTATTGCCGCCATTTCACTTTATCGCCCCGGTCCTATGGATTCCATTCCGACTTATATTGAGAATAAAAAGGACAAAAGCAAAATTCATTACGTGACTCCCTTGTTGGAACCCATTCTTGCTCCAACCTACGGGTGTATTGTTTATCAGGAACAGGTGATGGAAATTTTCCGAAATGTTGCCGGATACAGCTTCGGTCATGCCGATGTCGTTCGTCGTGCCATGGCAAAAAAACACGCTGACGAGCTGGAAGCGGAACGAGTCGGTTTTCTTGAAGGGGCAATGAAAAATCATATCAGCCGGGAAGATGCCGAGAAACTGTTTGACAGTATGGCGGATTTTGCCAGCTATGCTTTCAATAAAAGCCATGCTGCCGCATATGCGGTCATTTCGTATCGAATCGCGTATTTGAAAAAACACTATCCGCGTGAGTATATGTCTGCGCTTCTCGGATCCGTTCAGGGAAATATGGGAAAAGTCGCAGAGTATATTGCCGAATGTGGGAAAATGTCAATTGGTGTTCTGCCACCGGATATCAACAAGAGTGAGATTTTGTTCCATGTGGACGGCAACAATATCCGATTCGGGCTTTTGGCATTGAAAAACATCGGACGACAGTTTGCAGAACAAATCCTTCGAGAACGCAGAGAACGACCATTTGCGTCGTTTGATGACTTTGTGTCTCGTATGAGTCACTTTGACATGAATAAGCGGCAAGTGGAAACACTCATTAAAGCAGGAACCTTTGATTCGTTGGGGATTTATCGTAGCCGTCTTCTCGCATCCTGTGACAAAGTGATTGAGACGGCAAACGAGGCAGGACGCGGAAATCTAGAGGGACAACTTGATATGTTTTCCATGGTTCCCGCAGATTTTTACCAAAAACCGGCGTTTGCTTATCCCGATATTCCGGAGTTTTCGCCACGAGAACTTCTCATGTTGGAAAAAGAATGTTCGGGGATGTATTTTTCGGGTCATCTTCTGGACGGTTACAGCAAGCATATTGCTTCTCTTTCGGTTACATCGCTTGCCGATCTGACGGATCCGGAAAAGCAAGAGATGTTTCCGGAAAAGAAGCGCGTTACGATTGCGGGAATCATCAGTAATGTTACGCTAAAGACGACTAAAAATGATGAGAAGATGGCATTTTTTACACTTGAGGATAAATTTTCCTCGGTTGAGTGTATAGAATTTCCCAAGACTTATACGTCATACGGACATTTTACGCATGTGGATTCGGCGGTTGCTGTCACGGGAACGGTTTCCGCACGAGATGATGACTTAAGGATTCTTGTGAATTTCATGCAGGAACTCATCGAGAACGGTT
>CAKSSY010000155.1 GCA_934489945.1 uncultured Eubacteriales bacterium | reverse complement strand
AAGCGTATCAGTGATAATCTGTTGGATCTGATTCGTTTCTTTGAGAAGTGACAGATAATAAGAAAAAATTATGATTTGGCATCGGGACAATTTGTCCCGATGCCTCGTCTGTTGCTAAATTCATTTTGCGTATATACCATTGTTTTTTAGGGAATGCAATGCGATTATAAAAATACAATGTTGAAACAGGGAGTGCCGATGATGTACAAAAATCTGGAATGTGAAATCGAAAGATTGGTTGAGTCTACCGGACTGAAAAATTTGGCGGTGAAAGCGGGACAAGGCGAAAAAGTCTTGTTGGAAAAATATTTTTCAAAGGAATTTTCGGATGAAGATTTCAACGAAAATACATTGTTTGATATGGCTTCCGTAACGAAAGCGGTGGCAACTGCGTCACTTGCATTGCTTGCCTTGGATAAGAAAAAACTTTCACTTGATGATCCACTTTCCAAATATTTCGATTGCGGCGACGACAAGAAAAATATCACCGTGCAAAATCTTCTCACGCACACGTTTGGCTACGGGCATAAATCATTGGTGAGAGACGGTGTTACATATGAAAACGTGGCGAAAGAAATTTTAAGAATTCCGCTCGATATTCCTGTTGGCAGTAACGTTTTGTATAGCTGTCCCGCATTTATTTTGCTTGGAAAAATTTTGGAGCAAGTATTGGGAGACAGACTTGACAGATTGTTCGATCGCCTGATTGCTACGCCGTTGTCGCTTGAGAACACTTACTTTTTGCCGAAAAATAAACCCAACTTGCCGAAAAGCATTGTAAATTCTAATCTCGAAGAGGAAAAACGCGGAGTGGTGAATGATTACAATGCACAATTTTTAGGCGGAGTGGCAGGAAACGCAGGTTTGTTTTCAAATATAAAAGATATGTCAAAGTATGTTCGCTGGCTCTTAAACAAAGGCGAAAATCTGATTGGCGAAGCTACATTTGAATCGGCAATCAGAAATTACACCCCGGGAATGAGGGAATCTCGCGGACTCGGTTTTCTGTATGTGGATGAAAACTATGGACAGACGGGCGGACTTTTTCATGTGGGGGCAATCGGACACTGCGGACATACGGGGCAGTCGTTTTTTGTCGATCCCGTTACTGGATTGTATGTTATCCTTCTGTCGGACGCGACAATCGGTACGGTACGCAAATACGGAGGCGAAGAGTACGAAAAAGTGACGGAAATGCGTAAACGTATTCACATGGCGATAAAAAAAGATCTAGCATTGCTATAAATTTTATTCTGCCGGAATGAGGTTATGCGTCGGAAGAAATCCGTGCATGCCCTCATTCCGGCAGAAATCCATTTGTGAGGTATACTTGACAGCACCGAACCTTCAAAAAAATGGGAAAAACCGTCTTGACAAGAAGACGGAAAAATGATAAAATAATACTATCTTTATTTGGTGTGCTCAGCACAGGAGGAAACAGTTATGTTTAGAAGTGCATATCTTGCCAACCTTATGGAAACGGTTATCAAAAGAAACCCCGGCGAGCCGGAATTCCATCAGGCTGTCAGAGAGGTTCTGGAGTCTTTGGAACCTGTTATCGAAAAACATCCCGAATATGTCCGCATGGGCGTGATCGACAGCCTTGTTGAACCGGAGCGTATCATTAAGTTCCGTGTTCCGTGGGTAGATGATTCCGGAAAGGTTCAGATCAACCGCGGTTTCCGCGTCCAGTTTAACAGTGCAATCGGTCCGTATAAGGGCGGTTTGCGTCTTCACCCGTCTGTTTATGAGGGAATTATCAAGTTCCTTGGCTTTGAGCAGATCTTCAAAAACTCTCTTACCGGACTGCCGATCGGCGGTGGCAAGGGAGGCAGTGACTTTGACCCGAAGGGCAAGTCCGATATGGAGGTTATGCGCTTCTGCCAGAGCTTTATGACCGAACTTCAGAAGTACATTGGTCCGGATACCGATGTTCCCGCAGGCGATATTGGTGTTGGTGCACGTGAGATTGGTTATATGTTCGGTCAGTATAAGAGAATCCGCGATGAATTTACCGGCGTTCTCA
>CAKSSY010000154.1 GCA_934489945.1 uncultured Eubacteriales bacterium | reverse complement strand
GGCAATGTTCAAACGCTACGGTTCGGGAATCGTTGATATCATCTTCGGAAACGCCACCGCGAAAGAAGCGGTTGAAAAGTGCGAGAAAGCTACGGAAGATGAGATGCGTTCTCTCTTGAGCGAATTGATGGAAGGCGAAGGCGGAAGCGAGTTCAGCGAAATGCTTGCAAAACTCGCCGAGCGCCTGGACATGCCGGAGGAGGGTGATGATGAATCCCCCGACACAGGCTGTGTTCCCGCAATGATCAAAACCGACTTGTTCGGCACGGAAGGAGATGACGAATGATGAATACCATTATCAAAAGCAGCAATGGGATCTCGCTTGTTCCGATTGAAAGCCGTTTGCTTACCGACCGCAAGCTGTTTGTTGAAGGCGAAATTAATTCGGCGTCGGCATGTGACTTTGTGAAATGTATGATGCTGCTGATCAAAGAGGATGCTGAAAAGCCTATTGATGTCTACATTAACTCACCCGGCGGTGAAGTTGTGTCCGGTATGCTGATTCTTGACACGCTGAAAGGACTAAAAACGGCGGTGAACCTTCACTGCATCGGTATGGCGGCCTCTATGGCGGCGATTCTGCTCTCGGCTGGCGAAAAGGGACACAGATTTGTCAGTCCCCATGCGAAAATTATGATCCACGAACCTCTTATTGCCGGGGGTGTCGGAGGCAGCGCGTCTTCCATCAAAAGAACCGCCGAAAGTATTCTCGAAACAAAAGCAATGACCGTTGAGCTTCTGGCAAACAGCACCGGCCGCAACAAAAAAGAAATAGAAAAGGCTATTTCTTACGACAATTACATGAATGCCGAGGAATGTATCGAGTTCGGTATTGCCGACAGCATCGAAACAGCTATCGTGTGAGGAGGGAAAACATGGATAAAGTCATTCTCGCTAAAAATATAATTCTTGACGGCGGACTTGGATACACACGGCCGAACGATAATCAGATGATCTTCGGCGGCACAGGCTCCGGAAAATCGATGAGCATCGTTCTTCCCACATTGTGTCACATGAAGGACAGCAGCCTGATTGGCACATTTGCCAAAAAGAGTGTTGTTTCCAACGCGGTGGCGTATTTTCAAAACCTGGGCTACAAGACGTATGTGTGGAATCTCGCAAACCCGAAAAAGGGTGATAAAATTCCCGACCCCCTCTCTTATGTGAATTCCGATGATGACGTCCAGGAACTTGCGAGACAGATAGCCAACGGCAATCCGGAATACAGCAGAGCCACAAAGTTCGATCCCTACTGGCGCGAGGCTTCAGAGTCGCTTATAACCGGGCTGATTTATTATGTTCTGATGACGGCGGATTCTCCGAGTATGAAAAAGGTAATTGACCTTTTCTATCAGGTGAAAATCAAGGAAGACGGACGCGCAATCAGCACCTCCGTAGACTATATCTTTGAGTGGCTTCAAAATAAAGCGCCGAATTCTATTGCGGCAAGAAAGCTGAGTTCCTTTGCTCAGTTGCCTTATGCCACAGCAGGGTGTGTTCGTGACGATCTGGAAAAGGCGATTCAGAACATTTTCCCCGTGTCTATTCAGAAAGCAATGAGCGAAGATGCTTTTGTAAATTTCGAGGAGTTTTCCACAGACCGCACGGCAATCTTTATTCTGACGAGTCCCGTTCGCACGGCGCAGTATGGTTTTGCTAATCTTTTGTTCAGTATCGCTATCCGTCACTTGATGGAGTTTGCCGAAACACAAAAGGATAATCACCTTCCTCGTGATGTAAAGCTTGTGTTTGATGACTTCAGCTGCGGATTTGCCATCCGGAACTACGAAAAATCCATTTCGACATTCCGCGCAGCAGGAATCTCCTCGCTCATGCTTTGCCAGAGCCTTTCGCAGCTGGACGCAACTTACGGACAGGAAAATGCCACTGTCATTTTGGATAACTGTGCTTCTCTTGTGTATCTTCCCGGAGGGATGAATCAGCAAACGGCATCCTACATCGCTAAAATGCTCGACTTACCGTTGAACGACGTGATGTTTATGCCTATGGGAAACGTCGTTGTGTTCCAGTCCGGTCA
>CAKSSY010000153.1 GCA_934489945.1 uncultured Eubacteriales bacterium | reverse complement strand
CGGAAAAGGGAAGGGAAAACGGGATAAAGCAAGCGGAAACCGATTGCTCTCTAGGCGCTGCCCCGAACCCCGCCAAGAGGGCTTTTTGAAAAAAGCCCCCTTGGATCCCGCAAAAACTTTCGGAAAAGGGCGGGGCAGAGTCTGTGGGGCGCCGGAAAGTAAGGTTTTAGGCGTTTAAGTGCGGGCGGTGCGGAATCACGCTGTGGTTCAGCACCGCCCTGCTTCGCGTCCGGTGCCCGTTCGGAACGGTGAAACGTTTGTGAGGCGCGTCCGATGCCCGAAAAAGATACCCCGCCCCTTTTTCAAAAGTTTTCGCCCGCCTTTGGGGAGGCGGCACGGATCCAACGCCGTGTGGCGTTGGCCGCGCTCCGCAGAGCGCGGAATCCCCCTGCGTTGGCCGCCGTCCGCAGGCGGCGGAACACTCCCTGCGACTCCTCCAAACAAAAAAGCCCGCTAAGCGGGCTTTTTTGTTTGGTCGGATCAGACCACGATGTACATAACGATGACGAGGAGCGTGAAGACGACGGCGACGACAGCGGTCGCGAGGGACCACTTTTTGTCCTTGTCCTTGCCCTTCTGCTTGCCGAAGAAAGTCTCGGCGCCGCCGGCGATAGAACCGGAGAGGTTCTTGTCCTTGCCGGACTGCATCAGCACGGCTACCACCAAAAACAGGCTCATCACCAGCAAAATTATACCAATCACGATTTCGATAGGGTTCATTATATTGATCCTCCGTAGATTTTCTATTACAATAGCATCAGCGCAGGAGTAATTATACCATAGTTTGCGTTCAATTGCAATAGTAAAATGCAAAAAATACAAAAAAGTTGTCCGAGCGCTTGACATTGGGCGGGGATTATGCTATTATAGTGTGGTCGGGGACGTTTTCAGCCCCACGAAATGCAGTGGAATAGCATGGAGAGGTATCGAAGCGGTCATAACGAAGCGGTCTTGAAACCTCCTTGCCATAACGGAAGCAATCGGCGAAAAAGCCCCGTGTTTGCGGGAAACACGCGCACTTTTCGGACAGCAAAGTTTTTCTTCTAATGTTTTTTCTAATACAATTTCATAGTTCCGTTTATACGGAGGGATATCGAAGTGGTCATAACGAGGCGGTCTTGAAAACCGTTTGAGAGCAATCTCACAAGGGTTCGAATCCCTTTCCCTCCGCCAAAGAGGCCGAGTCATACCTCGTGTATGGCTCGGCTTCTTTATCGTGGGGATTCGAACGGGTCGGTAGTGAATGACCTGCCGGTGACAGGTCAGAACCGACCCTGACCGAGCCCGCAGGCGAGAACGAATCCCGTACATCGAAGATGTGTTCCCACCGCCAGATTAAAAGGCACCCGGCAAGGCGCCTTTTCAGTTTGCTCGTCGGGTCGGTCATTTCACAGAGTATACCTTGTCTTCGCACACCATTCAACCACAACCTCTTTCGGAATATGGTACCTCCCTCCAAATCTGACGGCAAAGAGTTCTCCTGTTTGCAGCCAACGCAGAATCCTTTTCTCGCAGATTCCCGTCAGGCTGACCACCTGTGCGACACTGAGATCGTCCGGCAGGATTGCCCATTTTTCCTCCAAACACAGCATATAATCATCTGTTTCTTCTTCCCGCAGTTCCCTCTGCGGGAGTTTTTCGCTTTTTCTATGACTCTTGACAAGGTGTGCATTGAACTGTCCGGTTGGTAGTTCGCGCTGCCGCTCCGCGTCGGGACGCGCGAGATAAATGCGCACATCTTCCATCCGGATGAGATAGGTATGCGTTTTCGTACCGCGGTTCTGACATGGAATAATCCCCTCATCCAACATCCACTTTGCTTTGCGCTTAGAGATATGGAGCAGTTTATAAAGTTGTTCCTTGGTGATGATCTCGTGATCCATTTTCCTTTTCCTCCGCTTTGTTTTTTCCGAGTAACGAGGCCATGGTTTCCCCGAGTTCAACTTTGGCGGAGTCATCCAGGTGCCCATAGGTGTCCATTGTAGTGGACATCAAAAATCGTCACACTTTTTCATTTCCATTTGCTCCCCACGCGGCGATTTGCTCTGCGGA
>CAKSSY010000152.1 GCA_934489945.1 uncultured Eubacteriales bacterium | reverse complement strand
CCCCTGTAATCTGCAAAATCTTCTAACGAAACATACAGTCTGTCATTGATTTCCATGATTTGGGAATCGTGTGAAAAACTCCATCCGTTGATTACAACTTCTTGATTATACTCGACAGCATCGTATGTAGTCATCATTTCCGATGCAATGCAAAAAAGCGGAAATGCCAAACACGATGCCGCCAGTGCGATTGGCAATACTCTTTTCATATAAAATTTCTCCTTTCCGTTCTATAAACAGGCATCAAAATCAAGAATCGATTTATTAAGGATTTGACAGGAAACATACCTCAATATCCTCCCACCGCGTGCCGCTTGTTTCAGCGTCCCTATTCGTGCCGTTTCCGAGAATACCTGTTACAAAGCAGATGTTCTCGGGTAGGTGAAGCATTTATCCCATGATATCAACCAAAATGTTCTGAAACTCAAACACCCAAGGCATAACCGGTTCTATCGGTTTCTTATGCTCATTCCATGCAAGAAATTTCAATTCATAGTAACCAGCTTCATTTTCGGAAAGCAAAAGCGAGAACACCTGACACCCCACACATTTCGAAATCAAATTCTTGTCCAACGGCTCACGGTTTCGGAATTTCAGCCGACATTTTTTCTTGCCGCCGCGCGCGGATATAACAAGAGAAACATCGTTTTTGGGACTTTCGGCAAAATAAGTAATTTCGGCTCCGACAAACCAGCTTTGCGCACATTCCGCGAGTTTCCGTATGCTGTCATTGGAACTTTGGTCATATTTATCCCATGGATCGACCGGTTTATACGGCAAAATCTCCACATGAATATCTTTGAAGGCAAATCTGACCGTCATGAAATTTCCTTTTGGACTGTTAACCAAGTCAAGCTCCAGTGTATAAGAACCGTCATCGCTTTTCCGAAACTCAATTTCCGTTACGACACAGCCGGCACATTGTTTGATTTTTTCTTCGTTTAAGGGAACAATGTTCCGGAACTGCATGACGCATTGTTTTGTACCGCAATCGCTTGGAATGGCAAGATCAACCACGTTGCCCGAATCCACCGTACAGTGCGTTATCTTCCTATCATAAAACCAGTCCTCGGCGCATTCGGCAAGCTGCCTTATGGCGGCGTTGGGACTGTGTTTTAGGTCATCGATTTCATTAAAGGCTTCCTCTTCCGCCTGTTTCTGCATTTCGCGGCAGCAAGCAGCATACTCTTTTATTCTTTCAAAGTCTTTTTCCAAAACCAAGCCGGTTGCCGGGTCAAGCATTTTTTGAACTTCATCCTTGAAATAAGCGTCATTCTTCATGTAACTATCCAACAGGGTTTTATAGAGAGAACTGAACCTATGCAAAGCCGCTTCTTTGTATTCACTGTAACTCTTGCAGGTTGCTACATGGTTCAAAAAATTCAAGGAGTTGGCTAATTTGGATGTGAAGTGATTCATATGATCCCTCTTTCAGACCTGTCTATCACAAAAAACGATAAGACGTTTCTGTCCCAATGCTTTGCTTGTAAGAAAAGCCTTCCGCTTTTAATGATTTTCAGAATCCGTTTCCGTCGTTTCAAACGCTCCCAACGCCGTAAGCACGTCGGTTATGGCCTGTCGGAGATGTTTGGAATGTGCTGTTTTCGTTTCCTCGTCGGCAAAGATTTGCACGCCGTTTTTGGTCAAAACAAGGCTGTTATGGATATACCCGTCGTAAAAAAAGAATTGCCGTCCCAGCTGAATTTTGCCGGAGGTTTTCTCAGGCTGGTCTTCAACAAATACCCGAACGATGATTTTATTGTTTTTTATATCGTTTGGATGGGAGAAGCCTTCCCAACTTGCATCAAAATAAGCATACTTTCCGTCAAGGTGACTTCCATCCAACTGGCTATAATCCCGTTTCAACGCATTTTCAATGGCGACAGTGTTAATCTCTTTGAAATCCGACTTGGAAATATCCGCTCCGAGAATGAGCGGATTTATAAACAGCATATACAGTATGACTATGCATATGGCTTTCCATATCCATTGTCTGTGATCCAATATTTTCTGATAGAATGATTCTTTC
The DNA here is from genome assembly GCA_934489945.1 of uncultured Eubacteriales bacterium. Taxonomy (GTDB): domain Bacteria; phylum Bacillota; class Clostridia; order Oscillospirales; family CAG-272; genus RGIG8775. Next base: position 37 of record CAKSSY010000152.1, on the reverse strand, counting down.
ATTATTTTACTCCTATCCATTCTGTGCGCTTCTGTGC
>CAKSSY010000151.1 GCA_934489945.1 uncultured Eubacteriales bacterium | reverse complement strand
GAGTACATTTATGTGCCGCACGATCCGATGAGTATGCATATGGGACTTCGTGAAAATGCACTGGATCATTTTGATACCGTTTTCTGTACAGGACCACACATAGAACGTGAGGTCAGAGCTACTGAAAAGGTTTACGGACTTCCTCCGAAAAATCTGATTCCGTTTGGGTATCCTCTCGTTGAAAAACTGATTGCAGCTTATGACGGAATGGAAACGAAAAAGACAGAAAACGAAAGAAAACAGATTCTGATTGCACCTTCATGGCAAGAAGATAACCTTTTGGACAGTTGCTTGGATGAGTTGATTGATGTACTGTATTGTGAAAAATATCGTATTGTTGTTCGTCCGCACCCAGAATATGTCAAGCGTTATGGGAATCGAATACAGGAAATTACAGAAAAATATAGGGAAAAGATCGGAGAGGGGCTTTTGTTTGAACTCGACTTTTCCGATAACCGCTCGATTTGGCAGTCAGATCTCTTGATTACCGATTGGTCAGGAATATCTCTTGAATTTTGCTTTGCTACCAAAAAACCGGCACTGTTTGTCAATACAAAGATGAAGGTGGAAAACCCGAATTGGCAAAAAATTGACTGTGTTCCGGTAGAAATCTCTCTTCGCAATCAAGTTGGGATTGCATTGAATAAGGAGGAACTCGGTCGAACCGAACAGGTGGTTGCCGAACTTCTCAAAAATCCGGAAGATTATACCGAACGGATTGAAAATGCACTTCATGAACATTTTTATAATCTTGGAAGCTCCGCAAAAGCGGGAGCTATGTATGTTCTCGGCAGATTGCAGGAAAAACAAAAATAAAGGAGTTTTAAGCCATGAAAAAATCCCGTATTCTGATGACACTTCACTATTGTCTTTGGATTTCATTGTTCTTTACTGTGCGAGCCTTTGCATATATTGATGTGACAGCCGTTTCAACACTTGCTGTTGCAAGCGCCGGTGTTGTGGTTGCTTGCAGTACCGCATTCTTTATTATTTGGCGAAAATTGAAAAAGAAGGTGACAAAAACTCTTGGCATCGATGAAAATGCCAACAATGAGGTGGAAGAAAATATTGTAATAAAAAATGATGTGGACGAGGAAAAAAAGTGATTTCGTTTTTGCAATATTTTGGAGCGAAATTGAAACTCGTTGATATCTATATTTGTTGAAGCAAAATTTTGTGAGGTGTTTGCATGGAAATCAAGGAATTGTATGAACTTTGGAAAAAAGAGACCGCATCGGATGCGATGCTCTCAAAAGATCTGACAGGACTTTCGGATGAGGAGATTTTTGACCGTTTTTATCGCGAATTGGAGTTTGGAACTGCAGGATTGCGTGGCGTTCTTGGAGCCGGAACCAATCGTATGAACATTTGGACGGTAGCCCGTGTGTCGGGCGGTGTCGCACATTATATTTTGGAGGCGGCTAAGGGACGAGAGTGCAGTTTTGCAATTGCGTATGATAGTCGTCATAACTCAGAATTGTTTGCAAAAACTGCGGCAGCCGTGTATGCGGCGGCAGGGATAAAGGTTTGGTTATATCCGGAATTGATGCCTACTCCCGCTTTGTCATATGCAGTGAGAAACTTGCATTGTGATGGTGGCGTTGTTGTAACGGCAAGTCATAACCCTGCAAAATACAATGGATATAAAGTATATGGAGCGGATGGTTGTCAGATTACCGAAGCGGCAGTTGCCGGAATCCTTCAAAAAATCGAACAAACCCCGTATTTTGAAACCATTCCGGATTTTGATGCCCTTTTGAAAAAGGGGAACATTGAATATATCGGCGAAAATATTACCGGGAAATATATTTCCGATGCCGTTTCCTGTGCAAAGTCAGAAAGCGATATTCCAAGAAACCTGAAGTTGGTCTATTCGCCTTTGAACGGCACAGGCTTGAAATGCGTGACACGTGCACTTGCTGAATGTGGTTTCCGTGACGTAACCATTGTTCCGGAACAGGAAAAACCGGACGGTGATTTTCCGACTTGTCCGTATCCGAATCCCGAAATCAAAGAAGCCCTTGAGCTTGGCATTCGGTTGATGCAAAAGACGGGAGCGGACTTGCTTTTGGCAACAGACCCGGACTGTGACCGTGTCGGTACTG
>CAKSSY010000150.1 GCA_934489945.1 uncultured Eubacteriales bacterium | reverse complement strand
CACTCACGCCCTTGCCGTTACCGGCATATAGGGAGCTTTCGTCCGGTTCCTTGATCTCCATGTAGATAGAACCCTTTACGGTTTCAAATTGAACCGCAAGCGTATCGCCTGCGCGCAATTCCATCGTGAATCGGTCGGTTCCGGTCATGCTGTCAATGTCCAATCGGTAGGAGCCTGCCTCTGCTGTGCGGCTGCCAACAAAGCAGTCTCGGCCGCAGGCAGTCAAAAAGACAGCAAGCCCCAAAATGCAAAGGATAAGAAGTGTAATGGGCAACGCTTTTCGTTTCATTTATAGTTCCTTCTGAGTTTTCATTTCTATGATTCGTGTCGGTCAATTTCCGGAAAAGATAAAGTAGCTCCGCTTTGTCTACAACTTTTCGTGCAAAACTTCACGAAGAAATGTATCGACCAACTGCACGGTGTCCAAATTGACACCATGACTGTCCTTCTTCCGGATGACCGTCATGTGGCCGCTGCTCTCTTCCTCCCGAACCAGCCGGAACGTGACGGGGATATCGGACAATTCACCGCGGTGCGCATACAGAGCGCAGCCGTCGGGGGTAACTTCAACATCCTCGCTGCCTTGCAGAACAAGTGCCGGCACATTGGCACGGGAAAGCCCCGCCACGGCGGTCGGGTTGCAATTCCTTCCAAACAAAATACGCTGCATCGACAGGATCATGCCGCACAACAGTTTTCCGCATTTAGACATTCGGACCGCCTCCGCGATAACAGCCTCGTCCGATGAGAAAAACGGTGCATAGGCAACGATTCCGTCCACCAGCTTATCTGTGCATTGCCGCACCGCACAGACGGCGTATGCGCCCATGCTGTGTCCCATCAGAATGACAGGACGTGAACCGTCATCGACAAAATCAAGTGCGTTTTTCAGATCGATCACCGCCTGCGGGAATCCGTAAAAATGTCCGGAGCTTCCTTGGTAGCCGCTGTATTCAAATGCGAACACCTTATACCCCTGTGCGGCAAAGTGGTGGATCTCCGGCAGATAATACTCGACGCCCGTTCCCATTCCGTGGGCAAAAACAAGTAAACCGCGCGTCCCCGCCTCATTCCAGAGATACCCTGCAAGTCGGTTTCTGCCGCTGGGGAATGTCACCCTGCGCCCGTCTGCGGGCGGTTTTATTTTTCTGTACGGTCTGAACATCGCGGCATCTACAAGAAAGGCGATGCCGAAAAGGCATACAAACAAAATCAAAGGTAAAAAAAGCAGGAATATCATCGTTTTTGCTCCAGTAGTCTTTTCAGAAAATCATCAACCACGCGGTTAAATTCGGTGGGTCACTTATTCGCAATAAAATGGCCGCCTTTGATAATCGTTAGCTCTGCGTTCGGAATACCAGATGCGACTTCTCTTGTATGGGATTCCTTTATCATATCCCGTGTCCCGCAAATGACGAGTGTCGGCGCAGTGATTCGAGATAATTCGCAGGGGTCAATATTCGGCCCATTGACCATCAAACCGAGCATTTCGGCATTCTTTTCGGCGTCCGGTGATTTTTTGGCAAAATGCTTTGCAATTCTGTACCCAATCTCAATCGGAAGCTGCGTTGTTCGCTTTACTCCTTTGGCATTCAGATTGCCGCCGTTCAGAATCAAAGCCTTTACCATGTCGGGATGTCTCATTGCAAATATCATGGCGATATTGGCTCCGTCCGAAAAGCCCAGTATCGCCGCCTTTGAAATTTCGCGGGATTTCATAAAATCATACAGATCACAGGAAAACTGCTCTATGGTAAACGGCGCGCTGCCTCTCGGAGATTTGCCGTGCCCTCTCGTATCGAGCAAGATCACACGGTATCGGCTTTGGAAATACTCCATTTGATTTTCAAAATATGTACTGTCCTCTCCGTTGCCATGCAGGAGTATCAGCGGCTCGCCGCTCCCTTTTTCCTGATAATACAGTTCAATATCCACTTTTGTCCTCGTAATTCTTCGCCACGTATGCAACGATATAAATATTGTCAGGAAGCAGCGTTCCTGTTTTCCATACAGCTTCAAAATCCTCCGTTGTCAGCACACGATTGTATCGCGTATCCGATGCGTTGGCATTTTCCGCAAGAGAATCCACCAGATAAATGTGCTGCTCGTC
>CAKSSY010000149.1 GCA_934489945.1 uncultured Eubacteriales bacterium | reverse complement strand
ATCCGGAGCGATTTTTTCCGCAAGATCGTAAATGTTTCCGTCGACACGGACGCGGGAGTACCCACTCTTTTTCGCATCGGCAAATACCTTTTCGTGCATTCCTTTCTTTGCCCGGACCACAGGTGCCAACACCATAAAGCGTTCGCCCTCCGGCAATGAAAGAACCCTCTCAATAATCTGATCGGTCGTCTGCTGACGGATTTCCTTATGACAGATCGGGCAATGCGGAATTCCAATACGGGCATACAGCAAGCGCAGATAATCATAAATCTCGGTCACGGTACCAACCGTGGAGCGCGGATTTTTGGAGGATGTTTTCTGGTCGATCGAAATAGCGGGAGAAAGTCCCTCAATCAGATCGACATCGGGCTTGTCCATCTGCCCGAGAAACTGTCGGGCGTAGGACGAAAGAGACTCCACAAAGCGTCTGTGTCCCTCGGCATACAGTGTGTCAAACGCAAGAGAGGATTTTCCGGAACCGGAAAGCCCCGTAAGAATTACAAGTTTGTCGCGCGGAATGGTAACATCAATATTTTTCAGGTTATTGACCCGTGCGCCTTTCACTACAATTTCATTTGCCATTTTTCTGTTCCTTGTTTTTGTTGTTTGTATCATTCTGAAGTTCACGGATGCGGTCACGATAGACAACCGCCTCCTCAAAATCAAGCCGCTTGGCTGCGGCGTGCATTTTTTCGGTCATCTCCGCAATCAGCTTCTCTTTTTCCTTCTTTGTCAATTTTCCCGCTTTGGCTTTTGCTTTGATATGCGGACTGCCGGACAACTCCCCCTGCACGCCGATCTCAATCACATCGCGGATTCCCTTGATAATGGTCTTCGGCGTAATTCCGTGCGCCAGATTATACGCTTCCTGAATCGTGCGGCGACGATTCGTTTCGGCAATCGCCTTCTCCATGGAATCGGTAATATGCTCGGCGTACATGATTACGTGTCCGGACGCATTCCGCGCCGCTCTTCCCACTGTCTGAATCAGTCCTCTCTCCGCACGGAGAAATCCCTCCTTATCGGCATCCAAAATCGCCACCAACGACACTTCGGGAATATCCAATCCCTCGCGAAGCAGGTTAATGCCGATCAAAACATCAAAAACACCAAGACGAAGATCCCGTATAATCTCCATGCGTTCAATTGTCTGAACGTCAAAATGAATATATTTGACCTTGACGCCGTTGGATTCTAAGTAACTGCAAAGATCTTCAGCCATTTTCCGCGTCAGCGTCGTAACAAGAACCCGCTCGTTCTTTGCCGTTCGTTTCCGAATTTCCCCGAGGAGGTCATCTACCTGCCCGGAAACGGGTCGCACCTCAATATCGGGATCCAGCAAGCCCGTCGGACGGATAAGTTGTTCCACCGTGTTTTGGGCGTGCGCGATTTCATAATCTCCCGGTGTGGCACTGACATATACAATCTGATTCAACTTGCTTGTAAATTCGTCAAAAAACAGGGGACGGTTATCATAAGCCGACGGCAACCGGAATCCATACTCCACAAGATTCTGTTTTCTTGCCCGGTCTCCTCCGCTCATCCCGCGCACCTGCGGAATCGTCATATGGGATTCATCAATAAAAAGCAAAAAATCTTTCGGAAAATAGTCAAGAAGCGTATATGGCGTTGATCCTGCCGGACGTCCGGAAAGAACGCGGGAATAGTTTTCAATCCCGGAACAAAAACCGACTTCCCGAAGCATTTCAAGATCATATTTGACTCGTTCTTCAATCCGCTGTGCTTCCAGTAATTTGTTTTCACTCTTGAAATATTCTACTCTCTCCCGCATTTCCTGTTCAATCTGAGAAAGGGCAGCCTCGCGCTTTTCGTCCGAAACGGCATAATGGGACGCGGGATAGATCGCCGCATAAGAAAGGGTACGCAAAAGTTCTCCCGTGACAACATGAATCTCACTGACACGATCAATTTCTTCACCGAAAAATTCCACCCGGATTGCTTTATCGGAATTGGACGCGGGAAACACGTCCACAGTGTCCCCGCGAACACGGAAACGGTCACGCTGAAAATCAATATCGTTCCGCTCATAGCTTATGGCAATCAAATGTCGCACAAAATCATCTCTGCTCATTGCCATCCCCGGGCGAACGGCAAGAACCAGCTTCCGATACTCATTGGGATCACCG
>CAKSSY010000148.1 GCA_934489945.1 uncultured Eubacteriales bacterium | reverse complement strand
GGTTCGTACATCTTGAAGAAGTTTACTCCGTCAACTCCGTCATTGGCAATTTTGACTTCGTAGCCTTCGTTTTCAAAATAGATTTTCAGGACATCGCAAATAGTGGGATCGTCGTCAACAATGAGAATTTTTGTGTCCATCATATAATTTCCTCCAAAACATATATTATTCATAGCTTGTCTTCATTAAATATAAAAGATCAAACGGAATTTCGTGTGACGAATCGGTGAATTTTGCGAAAAAAGCCAAAAATCCCCTTTTCATCTATAGTATACCACGTTTTTGTTAAAATGAAAATAGTTTTTTCAAATTTCTTGCGGTTTCTGTTGAAAAAATCGCAAAAAGACATTGCCAAAACCTTCAAAATGTTATATAATAAAGAAGTTGTGAAAAAATAAGGGACTTGGAAGGTGTATAAAGATGAAACTTGGTATTGTTGGTTTGCCGAATGTGGGGAAAAGTACCCTTTTCAATGCATTGACTAACGCAGGTGCCGAATCGGCAAATTATCCGTTTTGTACCATTGAGCCAAATGTCGGAGTAGTTGCCGTTCCCGATCATAGATTGGATGTTTTGGCGGAAATGTATCATCCCGAAAAATATACACCCGCTGTTATCGAATTTGTCGATATTGCGGGACTTGTCAAGGGAGCATCCAAAGGAGAAGGACTGGGAAATAAATTTCTTTCCAATATTCGTGAAGTAGATGCGATTGTTCATGTCGTTCGTTGTTTTGAAGATGATAATATTATTCATGTTGACGGAAGCGTAGATCCGATACGGGATCTGGAAACCATCAATCTGGAGTTGATATTTTCCGACATTGAAATTTTGGAACGCCGTATTGATCGTGTAAAAAAAGCTATGAAGGGAGACAAGTCTCTTGCCGCCGAAGTAGAACTTCTGGAGCGGATCAAGGCGGTTTTGGAGGAAGGAAAGTGTGCCAGAACCATGAATCTGACAGAAGATGAGCTGGCACTGCTCGGTGAGTCGCAATTGCTGACCATGAAACCGATTATTTACGTTGCGAATGTCGGAGAGAAATATGCCGGTCATGAGCCATTGGATAATGAAACATATTGTAAATTGAAAAAATACGCAGAAAGTGAACATTCTGAGATCATTGCGGTCTGTGCCGGAATTGAAGCGGAAATTGCGGAGCTTGATGCCGAGGAAAAAAAGGTGTTTCTTGCCGACATGGGGATTGAGGAAAGCGGTCTTGACCGATTGATTAAAGCGAGTTATACGCTTCTCGGATTGATCAGCTATTTGACGGCGGGTCCCAAGGAAGTTCGCGCATGGACGATTACGAAAGGCACAAAGGCTCCCCAGGCGGCAGGAAAAATACACAGCGATTTTGAGAGAGGATTTATTCGTGCCGAAATTGTATCTTTTGATGATCTTGTACGTCTTGGTTCAATGAATGCCGTAAAGGAAGCGGGACTTCTCCGGAGCGAAGGGAAAGATTATGTGATTGCCGACGGCGATATTGTGTTGTTCCGCTTTAATGTGTAGTGTATAAAAAAGGAACATCTCAAATGAGATGTTCCTTGATTTTGAAAAAATCAGCGGATTTCCTCGTAAAAGTTGGCACGGGCGGCTTCTTTATACGGGATCACCCAAAGCATACCGATACCAAAGCACAGACTGCCGACAATAATCCATCCGAGGAAACTGAGATCAAGCAGGAAGAGCCGTGCTTTGTTTCCGTGCATAATGCGACGGCTTTCGTCAATACATTGCTTCCATGTAAAGTTCGGATTGTCGTTTTTGATATAATAGACCATCGAGTAACTGTAAGCCTTTACGATGCCGGGAATCACAAAGAGAAGAGACCAAAGGAAAGTATAAATTGATGTAATGAGTCCCAGAAGAAGATTGTCGCCAAAGTCGTTGAAGCCACTGAATGTATCTTCAAGACGAACGGATTGATTTCCTCTTGCAAGACCGAGAAAAATTTTGGAAAGACCGAACTGAAGGGGACCCAACAAAAGAATGGCACCAATGGCGGTAAAAGAAACCGTAGCGAGAATCGCATCCACAATCAATGCGGCAACGAGCGCGTAGAGCCAAATGTTGCCGAAAATATTGTTGCCGAGTTGTTCTCTCGCCTTGGCACGAAATTCAGAACTTGTCATAGAAAACCTCCTGATAATTTGATATTGTTATCATAC
>CAKSSY010000147.1 GCA_934489945.1 uncultured Eubacteriales bacterium | reverse complement strand
ATGCTGCCGGATTATGCTGGCTACATGACCAAGTGCATTGGTATTTTCTAATTCCGATCCGACAAAAGAAGCTTAAGATGTGAATGGCAGGAGGATGGGCTCTCGGGCTCATCCTCTTGCGGTATATGCGAGTGAGGAATTATGACAAAATATTTTTTGAAGAGGCTTTTACATGGTCTTGTTTCCATCGTGATTGTAGTGGCAATCATCATGATTCTGATTTACTCTCTGATGAACCGGGATCAGGTGTTTGCATCGGATACAGTTTTTACACACATGGCAAATAATGCGAGAGAAGCGTACAAGTACCGCAAATGGGAAGAGTATGGCTATCTCGATTATGTTACCTATACGGAGTGGCTGAATAGTCAGAGCCGCGAAGGTGTCATTGATGAAACCGCGCGTACTGAAGCCGCTCAAATCGCCAACAAACCTGCCGCCGATTCCGATTTGGTGAAACAATACGTAAACCAGTTTACGGATTATTATGAATCTAAAGGGTACACAGTAGTCCGTTTGGATGCGAAGATGCAGGGTAAAACAAAAAAGTATGCAAATGGTGGTGCGCCGCAGCTTTTTGCATATAAGGATGTTCCACTGTATCAGCGTATGGCGAAGTATTTTGCCAGCATTATCCAAATTGACAATATTCATAAAGTTGAAGGGGACCTGAATGAAAAACGTGGGTTGTCCTTTACACTATATGATCCCGTGTATGGTGGTGAACGGTTTTCTCCTGCAATTATCGGAAATGGTACAAAGAATAAATACCTTTTATACTTTGACGATTCGTTCCCCTATCTCCATCAAAACCTTATCAGCATCAATCTGGGAACTTCTTATACTGTAAATACAGGCACAGATGTATTTGTCACCATGACGCAGACACAGGGCTCCTATGTAAAATCCTCTGTCACTTTTCCGACAGGACTTACGGAAATGAGCGCAGATAACCTGCATACCGCTGTGTATCAGCCCGATTCCCTGACGGGTAATACACTGAATCAGGAGCGTTTTACGGATAATTACACAAACGTTCTTACCAATAAAAATGGTATGTCAAAAATGGGATATTCATTTACGATTGGTATCATTTCTACGTTTATTTCGTACTTCCTTGGCGTTCCGCTGGGTATTATCATGGCACGGAAAAAAGACAAGCTTGTCGATAAACTGGGTACGCTGTATATCGTTTTTATCATCGCAGTTCCTTCTCTTGCATATATTTTCTTGTTTAAGGCAATTGGCGGTAAAGTCGGATTGCCAACGACGTTCAATATGGATTCTTCCAGCAAACTTATGTATGTGCTGCCGATCATATCTCTTGCGCTTCCGTCTATTGCAAATCTTATGAAATGGATCCGGCGGTATATGATCGACCAGATGAACTCCGATTACGTAAAATTCGCACGTTCCGGCGGTCTGTCGGAGAGTGAGATTTTCTCGAAGCACATCCTGAAAAACGCGATCATCCCGATTATCCACGGTATTCCGGGTAGCATTTTGTTTGCAATGACCGGTGCGATCATTACAGAACGTGTGTACGTTGTTCCTGGTGCCTGTAACCTGTTGACCGAAGCGATCAATAAGTATGATAACGGTGTCATTGTGGGCGTATCCCTGTTCTATGCTATTTTGTCTGTGCTTGCCATCATTCTTGGCGACATTCTTATGGCATTCGTTGACCCGAGAATTTCCTTCTCTTCGAAAGCGAGGTAATAGATATGCAGAATGAAAATGTAAAAATCGATAACCTTGGTCTCTCCGAAGAAGAGCTTTTTTCAAAATTTGATCATGGAGATGCCGATTCTGAAAAGATTACAGCACCGCGTTACTCCTACTGGCAGTCCGTGTTTCGGGTGTTTTTTCGGAAGAAGATCAATATTGTCATTTTAAGTATCCTCGCTGTCATCATCGTTTTTACCTATATCTATCCGTTGTTCACAAATTATGACCGTTTTGCCAATTTGCTTGATTCTGCATCAAAGCATCTTTCGCCAACAAAAGCAATGGAGAAATTCGGCTATAATATCCACTGGATACTCGGTGCGGGTGCTGCCGGCAACTCAACATTTGATGCGATTTGGTATGGTTCGAGGATTTCCATTTCTCTGGCACTTGTATGTGCAGTCATCAATATGACGGTCGGTGTGATTGTTGGTGCGATCTGGGGCTTTTCCAAACAGGTTGACGTCATCATGACGGAAGTGTACAACATCATCGGCAACGTACCGTATATTC
>CAKSSY010000146.1 GCA_934489945.1 uncultured Eubacteriales bacterium | reverse complement strand
CTACCACACTTGCCACTTCTTGTAAAGACGACAAAAGGGTCAGAACTCTCGTCCTGATCCCTTTGTCAGTGATCTGAGGAGAGATGTTTTCTCTCCTGCTTTCTTATTTATTTGTCTATCGGTCGCTTTATAGCTGACTTGTTCATTATTCTTGTGCTTCTGACGATGATGTGTCAGGAGTGTTTTCTGTTTGTTCGTCGTGAGAGGTAGTTTCATAGGGGTCAATCATATATCGCTTAATAACAGGGTATGCCGCATATGAAGTAGTAAAGGTGGAAAAAGAGAAGAAATACAAAATGGGAAGGGCTATCCCCAACGGCATATTAAGAACGAAAATCAGGACATTCACTCCAAGCATAACCATAAGCCATAAAATAGCAAGAAGGTTTCTCTTGATACCGAGAACAACAAAAATTAATGCATTTTTAAATATCTTTGTGATTTTTATATCAAAAGTTATCAACATAAGATACGAATAAAAACGCATAATAAAATAAAGAATTGCGATACCGAGAATAAGAAAGTACAAAATTCCGTTTTCCGGCATATTGGCAAAATCAAAGGCAAGAACGCCAAGTATTATGGCATCAATCCATCCAAAGATAATACCTTGCTTCCAATTTTTTTTTACAGCGTATTTAAAGTCCGAAAAAAGAAACACCGGGTTACCACGAAGCATTTCCCGCATATAATAAGTGACAGCAACATTAAAAATGCCAAACAGGGAACCAAACAAAAAAACAAAAAAGGCAATCAGGAGAATGATTCGTAACGGAAGAACGGGAATCTGAAGTTGTGTTCCTGCTAAGGATGCCAACAATACATCGGCAGGATTATTGCTGAATTTTGCTATTCCGAATAAAACCGGATATGATAAATTCGTAAAAGTAGGCGTTTTATCTGCCCAAAAATAAGTCAGAATTGCCCCAAGAAGTGGCAAGTACTGTATAATCATAATCAAATTAATAGAAATCAATTTTGGGAACTTGCGCCACAGAGATTTAAAAAAGAATCTGATATTCGGTGTAGTATCCTCGCCTTTTTCCACACCTTTTCCATCTCGGAAAGGATCTAACAAATTAAACTTCATTGTAACTCCGTTCTGTTCAGTAATCAATTTTAATTAAAAAAGTATATAAAATTTGTATCACAAGAGACAATCCTATCGTTGTAACAAGAGCAAGCACACGATGTACTCTTGAACGCGACTTCAAAATTTCTGCTATTGGAAAACCAAATTCCGAAAGCGACAATTCCGTGTAACAAAGATAAATAGCAGTCAAAAGAACATTGCGAATGATAAACAAGAAAAAAAACAAAGGTATGAATTCAAATTTTGCCAATGACGACAATAAGCCAAATCCAAAGACACCAAAGAGGAATCCGCGCATAAAAAAAGCAAAAATAATTGTTATTTTTCCGGCACAAAGCCAAATCAAAAGGTGAAGAAGAAAAAGAAAGGTAATATCCCATTTTACAGAAAGAAAAATATAATGCCAAAAATTTGCCTCCAAAATCGTATCGGCACTCCATTTTTCAAGCCGTAGGAAAAATATCTCTGATTTAAGTGTGTCAGCAATCGGAATTTTAAGGAGATTTGAAAGAACACAGCCCAAAAAACAAGCAAACAGCCAAAAGATTGCAAAAATGGAAAGGGAGTTGTCTGACGAAATTCCAAAGTGTTTTTTGCTATTCGCATTCATTTCTCACATTTCCTTCCGAGAATACTTTCGTGTAATGGTTTATTGTATGAAGAAAACATGAAAAACAGTATAGAAACAATATAGCACGAGAATTTTAACAAGTCAAGAACAAAATGAAGTTATCATATAAATTGTTTATTTTATATGACGATTTTGGCGAAACACCTCATAAGATAGAACGGTAGCTGCCGATGCTGCCGATAACGAACCGTGAAATTCGCGCCCGTATTCTATTCTGATGATCTCGTCAGAACAGTTAAGAACCGAAGCGGAGATGCCGCGTTTTTCACCTCCGACTATTAAAAAAACAGGCTTTTGGAGATCCGCCTCATACATAGATATCGAATTTCGGATTCCGGCTGCAATAATGCGATAGCCAAGATTTTTCATCATCGTAATTGATATTTCAGATTCAGCCGAATATAAATTGCAAAGTTCAGATGTGCCGGCAGACGATTTGGCAACAATTCCGGCAACGCTCATCCAGTTTCGCGGTGGCAGTATAATTCCGTCAACACCGGAGGCATACAAAGAACGTATCGCGTAACCGAAATTATACGGATCTTCTATACCTTCAAGCATAACATAAAATCCATTTTTTTTGATATGCTCCAAACAGTCCTCAAG
>CAKSSY010000145.1 GCA_934489945.1 uncultured Eubacteriales bacterium | reverse complement strand
TAATCATGACGTTGACATAAGTGTGGTTATGACAATTAAACGAAGCATGAGACTTTCGGCGGAAGATACTTGCATCAAAGTGCATTTTACCCCCTATGATACGATAAACGATGTATATCGGAAATTTGATGAGATTGTACAGGCAAACAAGAGAGAAAATGAAGTGAATCAGTTTGATAAGCTCAATCGACTCCTGCTGATGATTCCCGGGTTGTTGTGTCGTTGGACGGTGAAGTTTCTCGGCTTTTTGGATTATTTCGGGTTGTTGCCGAAGAAACTGATTGAACTCAGTCCTTTTCACGGTTCCATGATTATAACCAGTATGGGTTCACTTGGTATCAAGCCGATCTATCATCATATCTATGATTTCGGAAATCTTCCGTTGTTTATCTCGTATGGAGCCAAACGAAGTGCGGTTACCTTGGATAAGGACGGAAATGTTTATAAGCGAAAGTATATTGATGTTAAGGTTGTGATGGATGAGCGCATTTGTGATGGTTATTATTATTCCTCGGTTTTGAAATGTATTCGGAAATATGTGGAAAATCCAAAGATGTTAGAGGTTCCTCCCGAACAAATTGTAGAGGATGTCGATTGATAGGCGGAAAAAATTGTGCAAAACGATGATTTTTTGCGGCAAATTATATGAATTTTTGACGTTGACTTTGGCTTTAAATAAAGGTATAATAGAGTAACCTTAAATTATTGAAAGGATTAGACATGAAAAAATCAGCAAAAATTCTTTCCCTGCTTCTTGCCGTGCTTTTTGTCGTGGCGTGTTTTGCGTCCTGTGATGGCGGCAAAGAGACAGAATCTTCAAAACCGGACACGAAGAATCCGCAGACTATGGAGACCGAAGATGAACGCAAGTCGATCAAAGACGGCGTTCCTGCCGATTTGAATTATGCCTCTGCTAAAGACCATACGGTGACATTTTTCCAGAGAACGCAGTTTCCGTACGAAATTGAGTGCGATGAACTGATCAATGACGTTCTTGCAGATGCGATTCACTATCGGAATATTGATGTGGAAAATCGTCTCGGTGTTCAGATTGATACGATCCAGCAGTCCTGTTCCTATAGTGAACATTCGGCGTGGAACAGTGTTCTTTCGACATCGGTTCTGACAAATTCCGGAGATTTCGATGCGGCAGCAATCTATACCTCTACCGGCACCAAACTCGCCAAAGAGGGCGTATACATGAACCTGCTTTCGTTGTTGCAGGAAGATAATAACGGATATTTTGATTTTTCAAAACCATGGTGGAACCGGTCTCTTTTGGACGAATTGACTCTTTATGGCAACCTTTTCTACTGTGGCGGTGATATTGCCTCCAGTGAAACCGAAATGGGGTTGTGTCTGTTCTTCAATAAGGGATTGTTCGACCAAAAATTCCCGGAAGACACATATGCCAATCTGTATCAGCTTGTCAGAGATAAGCAGTGGACAATCGACAAAATGATTGATTATGTGGACTCCTGCTGGGAGGATCTGAACTCCAACGGCACGATTGACGAAGGCGATATTGCCGGAGTGAAATGTCCCGCATTCGGTACCAGTGCCGGTACAATGGATGCGTGGCTGTATGCAATGGGGCTTGATGTTATAGAAAAGGATGAATTCGGCGATCCGGTCATTACGGTTCACGGCAATCCCAATATCGCGCCTGCCTATGAGCTTGTCAGAAAGTTGTACGTGGAGACAGCCGGTTCTCTTCAGCTCTCCACTTATACCGGAGAGACAGCATTCAGCAATAATAATCTTATGTTCACCTTGGGATATCTCAGTTCCGGAAAGGCACTTCGGGAATTGACATTTGAATATGGTGTTCTTCCGTTGCCGATGTACAATGAGGAACAGGAAAATTACAGAACGGTTCCAGAAAGCACCTGTTCACTGTTTACCATTCTTTCCAATGTGCCTTATGAAAAGGCTGCGATGATCAGCGCACTTTTTGAACTTCTTGCCGCAGAGAGCTATAAGCAGGTAACGCCCGCTTATTATTCTACTGTTCTTCAGGGGCAGTATTCCAGAGAACAGGCAGATGCCGAGATGTATGATGTGATTCTTAAGAGTATGGTGATTCCGTTCTCGCACATCTACTCTCAGAGCCTTGGTGTTATCACCCATATTTTCCGTAATATGGATCCCACATTCGATATGCAGTCGAGATTGGATGGTCGTAAGAGTGCTTGGCAGACCCAACTGGATGAACTGTTAACAGCTTTGGAGGCTGTAGAATAATTGAAAATAAACGGACTGTCGAAAGGCAAATTCTCATAAGGATGTTTTTATGCATCCGTCCAAATTTGCCGATTGAGAGTGCAAACAAAAACACGCA
>CAKSSY010000144.1 GCA_934489945.1 uncultured Eubacteriales bacterium | reverse complement strand
TCGGGTGCCATTGACCTCTACTTACAGAAAAAAGATGCTTTTTATCAGAATCAGTCGCTCTGGACCAAAAAGCCGATGGTGCATTTGCTTCCCCACTGGAATCATCGGGGGCTTGAGGGAACCCCGATCGCGGTATGGGCGTATACCAACTGTCCTGAGGTTGAGTTGTTTTTGAACGGCAGAAGTCTCGGAGTTCGTCAGGTTCCCGCACTGCATCACGCAGAGTGGGAGGTGCCGTTTGAGGCTGGAGAGTTGCGTGTTGAGGCACGTGCGGACGGGAAAATCGTTGCCACCGATTGTGTCGTGACATCGGGCAAACCCGAGGCTCTGAAACTGACGGTGGATACGGCTGGCGAGGGAAATGTGGGCGATATTGCACTTGTGACCTGCTCCTGCCTGGATTCGGACGGCAGAGATGTGCCGGATGCCGAGGTTACGGTTCACTTCGCCTGCTCGGAGGGAGCAAGAATTGTCGCAACAGGCTCGGATATCTGTGACCACACTCCCGTTACCGTACCGACACGCCGTATGCGTGCGGGGCGCATTACTGTTGCATTGAAGCGCGAGGCGGCAGATGTGCCGGTCACGCTTTGGGCAGAGGGAGAAAATCTTCGCAAGACTGCGGTGACTCTGTAAAAGCAAGATTTGTCCGAAATAGGAGTTGCCCAAACGGACATCCGGAATCGGTGGCAACAGAACGATAAATTACCGAAACAAAAAGAGAAATGATATGGAAATCCGAGGATACAACAACAGCGATATTCCGATGATGGTAAAAATCTGGAATGAGGTTGTGGAAGAGGGTGTCGCCTTCCCGCAGGAAGAAACGCTCGACACGGAAACGGGAAAGACTTTTTTTGCCGCACAGACGTACTGCGGTGTTGCGGTCGAAAACGGCAGGATTTTCGGGCTTTATATTCTTCATCCGAACAATATCGGTCGGTGCGGTCATATTGCCAACGCAAGCTATGCGGTCGATTCCTCGTGCTGTGGCAAGCACATCGGGGCAAGTCTTGTTGCTGACAGTTTAGTGCAGGCAAAAGCCTTCGGTTTCGGCGTTTTACAGTTCAACGCCGTTGTGGAAACCAATATTCACGCTCGCCATTTGTATGAAAGGCTCGGTTTTGTGCAGCTGGGCGTGATTCCGAACGGTTTTCGGATGGCGGACGGCACCTATCGGAATATCTGTCCGTATTACCACGTGTTATAATTTCTTTCCGGGTTGCACGAAACTATAAGAATTTCTTGTTCTCTGTGGCTTTTTGCAAAACGGATTTGCACGAAAAAAGCACTTGACAACCGGAGCGGACTATGGTAAAATGACTTCCGTAATAAACCTGCCACCGGGTAGAATGGTGCGAAAAGCACCCGTTTGCACATCATTAGGTCTTTGAAGATGTGTTTGCGGGTGCTTTCTTTTTGGAGGGATTTATGATAAAACGGATTTTCGGATATTTTTCAAAAGGCGAATTATGGTTATGGGGCGTTTCTGTAACATTGGTCATTGGTTCTTTTTGTGTTTTCGGCGGCAACGGGATTCTGACGCTTGCGGCATCTCTGATCGGTGTGACTTCCATTCTCATCAACGCCAAGGGGAATCCTTTGGGACAGTGTCTTATGATTCTGTTCAGCTTGTTGTACGGTATGATTTCCTATACCTTCTCATACTACGGAGAAATGCTTACCTATCTCGGCATGACTTTACCCATGGCGGTTTTTGCGTTGATTTCGTGGTTGAAACATCCGTACCGGGGAAAACGGTCGGAGGTGGCGATCCATATGATCGGCAAAAAAGAAATCCTGCTTTTGTTTCCCGCGGCGACGGCAGTCACGGTTGCCTTTTTCTTTCTTCTTCGCCATTTGAATACGGCAAACCTTCTGCCGAGCACGATTTCCGTCACGACGAGTTTTCTTGCGGTCTGGCTGACGTTCCGCCGGAGTCCGTATTTCAGTCTGGCTTATGCCGCCAATGATATTGTACTTATCGTTCTATGGCTTCTCGCAAGTATGAGTGACAGACGCTATTTGTCCGTCGTCTTTTGTTTTGTTGCCTTTCTTTTGAATGATATATACGGCTTTATCAGTTGGCAGCGGATGAAGGTCAGGCAGCAACAGCATGACTGAAACAGCCATAATCGGAGAAGCTGTTTCTGCTGTGTGATGTCGGGTTTCTGCACGGGGATATTGCAACTGTTAGGGTGAAAATGTCGGATGCGTGAGAATGCACAGTGTTTTTTTCGCGGGGGGATTGTAAAAGGAAAAAAAATATGGTATAATAGCCACAGAAAGAATTGCGTTGCAATTCTTCCCGGGCTTGCGCCCTCCCCGTGTCGGGAGACACGGC
>CAKSSY010000143.1 GCA_934489945.1 uncultured Eubacteriales bacterium | reverse complement strand
CTGTTGTCCGGAAGCGTTTTGGTTTTGAGCTTCATGTTGCCGTTATAGGTGCACTCCGTCCGATTGCCGTTGGCATCTGTATGACGCTCTTTGAGTGACTTTTTAATAGAATTCCGCCACCCCAGAAGGGGTGGCGGAAAAGACTATTTTTATATGCAATTCTCACTTCATCTTTTAAAAATGTGTTCTTCGTTACCGAACGTTTTTATTGATTGCTCGGACACACTTTCTCGGACGAACTTTACTGACATTAACTCATTCCGATGGAAAGTTTTTTGAGAACTTTTAAGTTGCCTGAATTACAGGTTCTCATAAAGGTAATCTCTAATTTCCGCAAGGTTTTGAAAATAGCGATCGGCATTGTCCGGCGAGAGGGAATAAACGTTTAATTTGATGAGGTGATCGCATACATAAAATTTTTTGCTTCTGTGACAGATCATCGGCTGTATCTGATGTCCCTTGTGAAGAGCTGACACAAAGAGTACAATACTTGTATCTCCCCTATCCTTTGTCACTACTATCGGCCATTCATCGGCACGGGCTTTGCGGGAAAACCAGCCATCATTGAGAAGGTATTTTTTTATATATTTGCGTATATTGATTGTTTCGTCGTTGCTATAAGTTGCTTTTCTATCGTCAATTACAGGTGACGGCATTTCATTAATATGCGTTACGGCAGCATTCAAACGGTCTTGGCTTGCGTTCTGAAGCGTGTCCCACTCGCGTCTCTCGGTTTCGTCTTCCGGTGCATAACGGATATCCTCGTCCTTTACATCGCCGATAAAATCGATCGTTTGGGCAATGATATCGAAATCTTGGAACTTTGTTTCAAACGTCAGATAACCGAAGAATCCGTCAACTTCATCTAACATGGTCAGCGAATTCGACATATAACTGCGATATGCAAAACTATCTGCTCGTGCCTTGCTATACGCATACGTTCCCTTACAAACCGGATTGCCGTCCCATTCAATCTCATCAAATGTCAACTGAAAATTCGCACGCCTAAATCTTCTGGGGCTATCCGCCAACGAGGCAAGACATTCAAGCTCGGTGTCGGTCAATATGCGTTGGTTATCCACATTCGGAAATTGCCAACAGTCATTCAAATTTGAAATTCTGTAACGCAATATTTGGTTTTCCTGTGGGACATTCATCGGTATTCTGTCAACGCATTCAAATTTGTCAAATCCAAAGGCATAATACTCCTGAGGTCTTGGAGTTGAGGTGTCATACGGGACATAATAACCAATATTAAACCGATTGCTGTTAATTCTGACACGTTCTTTCAGCCATCGATATACTTCCGAGAATTTTAGCCCTTTTCGGCATTTAATTTTCAGTGATTTGAATTCACGCATCTTTTCCCCTTTCATTACACATGGTCATTTTGGCGTTAGAAATCAACCAAAAACGTTCTGTATGCCGTTTTGAATGATTGACGGATCTCCTGTCGTGGCAAAGAGCACTGCGCCGCCGACAATTGTAATCAGTCCCAAGATAGCAACACCTGCCCTTGCGGCGGCTTCTCCAACATCATCCCACGATATGGCAGCTTTGTTTTTTGAACGTTCTTTCTCTGATTCAGTGGCTTTTTCGCCGATTATAGCATCTTCAGGTGTACACTCTCGTTTAAAAGTATAATATATTTTTCCCGGCTCGTAACTATAGGTAGTGATGTCGTAAACTAAATACGAAAATTCATCCTTGCCAAGCGGAGTGCCTCTATTTACTCCATCGTTATCGTACTTGCTCATCTGCTCTTCCATCTTTTTTTGTCTTGTGGGATCTGTTTTATAAGAAATAGACTTAACCTCCCAATATTGATTTGTGGCTTTCCAATACAAATCACATCGACCGTGCCCTGTGTTATGTTCCAATTCAAACCCATAAGTGAGACCATAGTGCTCTTGGACAGCTTTATGTATTTGACCCTGACTAGTAAGCTCGTCCCATGGATTTCGTCTCCACCGTGACAGACCGGAACTATAATGATCCGAAGGCAGCGCACCATATGGAGGAGATTTTTTAGGAGCCGCGTATGGAAATCCTCGTTCCGCACTCAATCCAAAGGGGTCGACGTTGGAAACAGGGTTACCGTTTGCGTAAGCATAACGGTTAAGGGTGATGGCGTTGGAGATATCACCGGGGATAACATCCGCATTGACGAATCGGCGCATATCGGGAGAATAATAACGGGCTCTCATATAAATGAGACCATTATCTTCCGTTACGACGCCGTCTCTGCCGTTATAACCGAAGATGACTTTCCTTATACCGGTTCTGTCAGTGCACTTCCCATAAGTATCATATGCGAAAGTGTCGGTAATCATACCGGTTTCATCGGTAATGGCAACGGTACTGCC
>CAKSSY010000142.1 GCA_934489945.1 uncultured Eubacteriales bacterium | reverse complement strand
CGTTTGATCCCGAACTTGAGGATGAGATGAAGATTACGATTATCGCTACCGGTTTTGATCGCAAGCCCGATGATCCTTACTATCGCAATCAGGCGGCATTGAATGCGGCAAACACCATCGAACAGCCTGACGAGATCAAGCTGGATGACACAGCGACAGCCGATAATGGTTCTGTATCCCATAAACCCGAGGCATCTTCTGCAGAAAAGGAAGTTCCGTTGGATAAGAATATGAATTTTGAAAACATTTGGGATGTTTTCAAGAGAAAATAAATCGCGAAAAGATTGTTGTGCCGAAAGGCATAGGGAAAGAACGAAATCGGAGAAGGCGATGCCTTCCCCGATTTTGCTTTTCAGGACAGGATAAATATGGAAAAACTCAGTTTGTTTGGAACCATTGTCAATACATTGGCGGTGATTGTCGGAACGCTTGTCGGTCTTGTTACCCGACATTTTTTGCACGGCGGAACAGGGAAGCTCGGAGGAGTGATGGAAAACTGTTCGGATGCCGTGATGAAAGGGATCGGACTTTGTAATGTTATGATTGGTATTTCCGGAGCCATCAAAACCGGAAATGCGCTTATAATGATTCTTTCGATGATTGTCGGCGGAATCCTTGGAACCATTTTGGATCTTGATGGGAAAATCAATCGCTTTGGACGATTTCTTGGAATAAAACTGTCCGGTAAAGGTGGAAAATCGGGAGATTTTTCGGCGGGTTTTGTGAATGCGACACTGTTGTTTTGCATCGGTGCCATGGCGATTGTCGGTCCGATGGAGAGCGGTCTGAGGGGCATCCACACGATTCAATACGAAAAATCGCTGATGGATGGCGTTATGGCTATTGTTCTTGCTTCTACGCTCGGTATAGGTGTGATGCTGTCTGCCGCCGTTGTTTTTACTTATCAGGGAACCCTTACTTTGATTGCCCAATGGGTGCAGCCGATTCTGACCGAAACGGTCATTGCCGAAATGGCTGCGACCGGTTCCTTGCTGATTCTCGGTATCGGACTGAACCTTCTCGGAATTACCAAACTGAAATTGATGAATTATGTGCCCGCTATGTTTTTGCCGATTCTGTTCTGCTTGTTTTTATGAAAACAGAAAAATCCGCTCTGACCGAGCGGATTTTTTGCGTTTTATACGATGTCAACCCAACGGCGTTCGTCAGAAGAAAGAAGAAGAGCATCGAGAATTTTCTGACAGGCAATGCCGTCTTTTTCCACCGTCGGATGTATGATTTCTTGTCCCTGTGCCATGCGGATAAAGGTTTGCTCCTGCAGTTGATGGAATTGCTTCGGAACCTTTACGGTATGAAGACCGTCGGTCTTTTTGTCGATTTCACCGATGCAAATGCCGAGAACATCGGGGGTATTGAGATTGAATGAAATCATGCCTTCGGTTCCGTAAATATCATATTTGATGGTGTTGGCATTGCCAATGGCACAACGGGTGATGACAAAACTGCCTGCAACACCGTGTTCGATATTGGCAAGAAAGCTACAATAATCATCGGTTTCCACGTTGGCAAGTTCTTCGCTGTCAAGACGCTTGCGCTGTTTCACGACGATATTCTTTGTGGCACACACCGAATGAATGTCACCGACAAGAAAACGCGTCATATCAATGAGATGAACACCCAGATCGCCAAGGACACCGGTGCCGGCATACTTTTTTACAAAACGCCAGTCAAGCCGTCTGCCTTCCATAAAGGCACTGGATTTGAGATAGGCAACATCAATACTGATGATCTTGCCGAGCAATCCATTGTCCAGGATCCATTTGGCAAATTGTGTTGCTGGGCGAAACCGATAGGAAAAACACATCATATTTGGTACAGAATTTGTCGCGAGTGCATCGGACAACGGTTTTACACTGGGAAAATCTACCGAAAGCGGCTTTTCGATTTCGACGGGTTTTCCGGCGTTTACGGCTTCTGTTGCCATCGGAATATGAAGATAGTTTGGCGTGCAGATTTCCACCGCATCAACCTCCGGGCAGGCAATCAGTGCTTTGTAGTCGGTGAAGCGGTGCGCGGTATCAATGCCGAGCTGCTTGCCGACTTTGTTCAGTTGTTCCTCGTTGATGTCGCAGACAGCGACGATTTTACATTCCGGAATTTTCAAAAGCTGGGGAATATGGGTGCCTGTGGCAATAGAGCCAACTCCGATAATACCGATTCTAACCATGATAACTCCTTCTTATTTTGCATAAAGATTTTGATGCGTTCTTTCCGCAGTGCTCTTGCTGGCAAATTTGTCGCCGACATTCTTTTCAATTGCCTCGTAGTGACCGAAGGTCGGTTGTGTAATGTCATGTGGTTTTACCCCATCGATGGCGTTTTTTAAGATTTGAGAAATGTCTTGAC
>CAKSSY010000141.1 GCA_934489945.1 uncultured Eubacteriales bacterium | reverse complement strand
GCTTGCTTTTCATGCGCAAATTCCTATCGGTTGTTTTTATTATTGTACCATACTCTTTTTCTTTTTTCAATACTTCTCCACCCATGCAATTAAAAAAGACCGCTGCCCGTTTTATCGGATAGTGGTCTTTGTTTATGGGGTTATGATGTTGCCCATACATTGGGAAGAGTACGCGATAGTGGAAGGGTATGTATGATAACGTTGTCGTTTGGCAGTAAATTTCGGTGAGCGATGGGACGGATGATAAATACTTTCTTCGGACTGTTTTCTAGTTTTTCGTATTCCTGTAACAATACACGATACCAAGCAAAAGTTGACAAGTTATGAAAACTTCTTAATAACAAAAATACCCGATTTTTTAGACGGATGGCTGTGTTATTTAGCAGATATATGATTCAAAACCAAGGAAACAACGTCATTACTGTCAATCCAAAAGTTCGGCTCAAATCCGATGGTCTCTTGAATGCCTGCATCAAATATCTTTTGCGGACACCATAGCACGATTTTGGAATGTGGTAAGTAGTAGATACATAAGTCACCAAAGTGACCGATGCCGAGCGAATTGCACCCATAGAAAGTCACACGAGGATACGTTGATGCCCAGCTTACGGCTAATTCCGTCGATGAGGCGACCATATCATTGATGATAATATGGAGTTCTCCTGTAAACAAATCTCCATTATTTGTTGGAGTGTGGGTGTTTTCTTCAAAATGATACGGAACATTTTTTATTTCTCCTGTTTCTTTTGCGTGAACAAGAGTCGATTGCAATTCGAGCACTTTTACTGTATCGGCAACATCGCCATATAAGCCCTGTAAAAAGTTTTTTGGAAATTCCGAGTTTCCGCCAAGGTTATTGGATAAATCCCAAATCACATGGCGATATTTTCTGCAATATTTTCCAATCTCATATAGTTTTTTTATGGCATCCTCTGAATCACCGACAAAACTTGAACAGGTGATGATTGCTATATTTTCTTCATATCGTTCTTCTACTAACGATTCGTCCGTTTGTTCTTTGCTCATGATTTTGTGTAGTGGAAGGACTTGCTCCTTACCTCCCAACTTCACGAATACTTTTTCAGTCGGATTTTTGGAACGAATACCGATCAAATAGTTATCTGCAACTCCATCGGTACCAATAGTTGGAAAAGCACGCAACGAATTATCAAAAAAAACTTGTTGCTTTGTTTTTACATCGTAGTAAGTATCACCGACTTTATAAACAAGCATGTCGGAAACATATGTCTGCAATTTTTCGTAGAAGCCGTTTCCGTAATCTGCAGTTGTCAATGCCAGATGCCCATCCGAAATGAAAGACAGATTTGAGCAGATTACATCTATCAACTGATTTGGTGTTATTTGTGCGGAATTTCTCAATGATTTGAAAATTGATGCGAATGCCGTGTTCCAAAGTGACTTTTCGTAAAAAATAAATCCGCTGTATGCATTTTCAAAAACATATTTGAGGTACATAACATCAGCCAAAGCATCTTCTGTCGTTAGCGTTTTAGGGGATGTTTTGTATATATCTTCGCCATTATTGAACATTTTTCTGAGTAGCGTCATTGGCTCTTTTGCCGAATACTCTAAATACTCTTTATTGCTCATTTGCTCTCCTCGACTTTTAGTTTGTCATTATATTCATATCATACCATATTCTTTCTCTTTTTTCCAACATTTTGCCGTCCAATATAAAACCAAAAGCTTTCCGTCCGTTTTATCGAATAGTTGTCTTGGATTATATGACTATATTGATGTAGTCTTTACATTTAAAAATCGTGCTTGATGGTGGAGCCTTTTAATAATTCGACTTGCCTTTTTCATGTGTGTGTACGACAAAATCTCGTTTTTAAATTGATTTTCAAAGCGTGGTGTACGATAAGTACTTTTCGGGCGGCTATAAAAAACAAATTCTTTCATTCATACATTTTTAACCATCTTGACAAACAGAAATTTGTATTACAATTCTTTTTTGAGGATTATTTTTTCTCCAGTTCGGTATTCTTCCACAAATCCGTGTTTCAGAAAAAGTGTAATAGCTGCTGAGTTGTCAATTGCAATATCATCATAAAGAACTGAAATTCCATTGTTTTTCGCTATGGAACACAGCAGAGCCAACGCCTCACTCCCATAGCCGTTTTTTCTATATTTTGAATAGATAACGACATTTGCTAACTCATGCTGTATTTCGGCATCGTAGTGATATGCAATTTCTCCGACGAATTGACCATCATTATTTTTTAGATATCTATAATACCGCTTGCCCTCGTGGTGAGTAATCCAATAATCGTACCAGCCGTTCCATTCATCCTTCGGCCAGGGAATTGTCCCGCCCCATGCATGATTGTAGGACATGGTATCTTCA
>CAKSSY010000140.1 GCA_934489945.1 uncultured Eubacteriales bacterium | reverse complement strand
GTCAATGCGGATATTCTGCATGGTGATATTACCGACTCCACTTCCCTCAATCGATATGCTTATGTAAACGGAAATCCGGTTCAATATGTTGACCCAATCGGCTTGAGTCGAGAACGAGGAAATGCTACTTCCAAGAAACCCGTCAATTATCATCAAGCTGTATTAGTTTCCCGCTTTGATGAGGAGGGGTTGCCAATTGTTGGTCATACTCAATTATACTTCTTGGGAGATAACGGAGAGTGGTATTGTACCGAATTTACCTCATCCGGTGGTGATAATCTTAAAGAAATGAAAGGCAACGCCAAGGTATACTGGGAAAATCGAGTACCGGATGTATATGATTCCGAAAGTGGAACATTCAGAGATGTAAAAGGATGGAACTATGCTGTTCTAAACGGCAATTTCAATGAAAGTGTTGCACTTGCAGAACAGTTTTACAAGGAAGGAGACTTTGGAAATTACAACTTCTGTTTCAACAATTGTTCTGATTACACAGATGCCCTTCTCGATGTTGCTGATATAGATGGTATGTTTTCACAAATTTTGGTCGGTGGGGACTCGCTCATTTCGATTCCCGCAATTCGAGAACTTGAGACTTCTTTATGCGCAGGTCTTGACTCTGGCATTCGTTCTGCGAGTGCCGCTCTTATTAGTGCCGGAGAATATGCAGGTGGCTCTTCAAACTTTTGGGGGCAAACACTCATTGATGCTGGAGAAATGATTAACAAAGGCTCCAATTTTATAGGAGATAAAGTCGGGGCTGTTGCAGGGAAAATCACAGCTACTAAAAAAGCCATTGGAAACGGCATTGTTTCTGGATTCAAGAAAGTGGGAGATTGGATTTCATCTTGGAATTAATTGCAGGAGGAAACAATGTTAAAACGAATTCTGCTCTTCGTTTTTTGCATTTACCTGTTAGGGACAGGAATTTCAAGCGTTTTGTTTATGTTTACTGACAAAACGCTTGACCCCGAACTCAAAAACAAAGTGGATTTTGTTTCATCCGAAAATGAAACACGTCATATCGAATACATGAATGTTGCATTTTTCCCTCACCTGGAAGACCTGCTTTGCATAGACGAGTTAGACGATGATGTTTTTCTAGGGTGGACTGGTGCTTGGTGGGGATACAAAAATCGATATTTTTCTGATCGATCAAATTCTCCTTTGTTTATATATGAAACACGCTTAAATTGTCTCTATTTGCAAGCGGATTATGACTTTAAGACAGATTTCTTTATCGTGGAAGGCACCTCTTCGGATATTTTGTTTTCCGATGCAATTCTTTCCAAAAGCGATCTTGATTTAGACGACAATACTGTTGACGGAATAGATGTCATACTATACTCCAAAACGTGTCCCAGATTAAAACTATTACTACGCGTATTCTCATATCAAAACGAGTGGTACGCCTCCATTCGACACAGTACAGGATTTAGAGAGATATATAAGGTATCGGAAGACTTGATACAAATTCTCAAAAATCATAAAATCATTTCCTGCTGATATGCGCCAAAGTTAAAAACAGAGTTTTTCCGCCACCCCTTTTGGGGTGGCGGTTTTTATTCTGACCCTTGACAACTTCTGCCAAATGCGCTATACTTATGATAGTCTGAACCACGCGATCTTTTCTTGGGGGATGTTTTATCTGAAGAAGGATTGACATATGATTCTGTAAAAAGCGTTATAACAATTTGTTTATTGCCGGATACAAGGTTTCTAGAAAATAAACCATCGTCCAGGAGGCATTGATGAATCGTTTTTTCCGCCATATAAAGCATATAAAAAACAGATTTTTGCCACCGCTTCTGCCGGGTATCATTATGATTTCGGTCATGATAATTGTAGGCTCATTCGGTCTTTGGATGGCAAAAGATTCCGGACGCTTGCTGTATGCTCATCCTATGACAAAGTGGGAAGCCGATGGATATGAACTTTATCTCCGCAACCGCGAGGGGGACTTTGACGGTATCCTTGTATGTCACCTCGAAAACGGAAAAACCGTAATGTATGATGTCGACATAGGACGGATTGATATCGGCGTGGTGGATACACGAACACCGATTGGAGCAATTCCGGGCAATACCATGGAAAGCAATTCGAATTCATATTGCTACTTGGGATATTTCGAATATAATATGAGCATCAGCAAAAGATCGTTTCGCCTGAAATATTCAGGCAATGACGACGGAGTCAGCCCGGAATGGCTTTGGGAAGGTGCGCCCGAGAAAGAACTCAAATTTAAGCTGACCAAAAAGAATTTGAAAAAAGAAGATATTCCGGAATTGGAATTCGATCCCGCACTCGACTACTGCCCCGTGTTTTTTCCCGGAAGTGAGTGGCTGTCCGACGACGGCAAAGTGTCAATTGC
>CAKSSY010000139.1 GCA_934489945.1 uncultured Eubacteriales bacterium | reverse complement strand
CCCATACCGCTTTTCTTGCCACCTGTACCGAAAAAGAAAAGATTGAGGGAAAACTCGACAGCCTTCGTGCCCTCATCGATGAACTTCGGGAAAATCTGAAAGGTTCCAACGAAGCCTCTCTCTCTGCCGCAATGGGAAAACGCGCCCCCGCATCGGTACTTGCCTCTGCGGATATAGAGAAAACCCGTCTTGCTTACAATTATAGCAAGACGCAACATACTCTCAATGAGCAAAAGAAAATTGCACTTGAAAAGGAACTGATTGCCCTGAATTCCACCTCCGAAAACCCCGCAAAGCTCGCCGCCAAGCTCGCCGAAGTCACCGCCGAGCTGAATGTCAAGCGTGCGAAATACAATGCCCTCGTCATGGCATATGAGACACTCGGAACTGCCTCCGAAAATCTGAGGCAGAATGTAACTCCCAGACTCCGTGTCCGCGCGGGAGAGATCATGGAAAAACTGACGGGAGGACGCTATCGTGACCTCGGTATCACACCCGACATGAAGATTACGGTACTTTTCGACCATGTCACCCGACCGATTGATGCTATGAGCAAAGGAACGCGTGACGCCGCCTATCTTGCACTGCGCATGGCACTTGCCGAGTTGATCTGCGAGAACAATATGCCGCCGCTTCTGTTCGATGAGAGCTTCACCCAACTGGATGACATCCGAACCGAATCCATGCTGAATATGCTGTTCGGCTATACCGCAGACGGAGCTCAAACTCTGATTTTCACCTGTCACAAACGAGAAGGAGAAATGCTCCGCCGCATCGGAAACTTCAACCATATCCTGTTGAATAAATAAGGAGGACATCATGAACTTTTCGCACCTGACTTCCTATCTTGATACGATTCCAAAGACCGGAATTCCGTCGGTCGATGTCGCAGTTTCGGTAGGACATACCTGTGTTTACCGCCATAGTGCCGGTTTTCTGGATCCCGAAAAGATACGCACTCCAGATGACCGTACCATTTATCGCCTGTTTTCGGCAACCAAACCTATCACCTGTACCGCAGCCGTAAAGTTGCTTGCTGAGGGAAGGATTGCCCTCGACGATCCGCTTTCCGACTACCTGCCCGAATTCCGCAACATGGTGGTTATGGAAAACGGAAAACCCCATCTTGCCAAAAATCCGATTCTTCTTCGTCACCTCTTTACGATGTCGGCAGGATTCGGCTACGATCTGAATACTCCCGCTTTTCTTAAGGCGCAGGCAGACCACCCTCATCCGGATACCCGAACCATGATTCGCGCCCTTGCCGATACGCCGCTTTATTTTGAACCGGGCACCAATTTTCGCTATGGTCTGTCACATGATGTACTTGCCGCAGTCGTTGAAGTGGTCTCCGGCGTCCGCTTCGGGAGCTATCTTAAAGACAATTTTTTTGATCCGCTCGGCATGACCGATTTCGGCTTCACCCTTCCTCCCCAAGAGACTGACCGCCTTGCCACGCAATATTTATATCAAAACAAACTCAACTACAGTACCGTTCGGGAAAACAATAACGGCTTTGTCTTTCCTGACAGTGACTATGAAAGCGGCGGAGCGGGACTTTACGGCACGCTTCCCGGATACCTCGCCTTCTGTGAAATGCTCTCGTCGGATGGTGTTGGACGGGACGGCACGCGAATCCTGCCTCCCAGAACCGCTGCGTCGATGGGACAAAACCTCCTACCGGACTGCGGGCTTGCCGGATTCCGGGACAGTCAACGTAAACAGGGATACGGATTCGGTCTATGCTGCCGCGCTCATATGTCTCCCGTCATTTCTCTTTCCGAATCCCCCGTCGGAGAATTCGGATGGGACAGTGCCACAGGCTGGTATGTTCTCATGGATCCCATAAACCGCGTTTCAATCGTTCTTGCCGCTCATGTCCGCGGAAGTGACTATATTTATCAGGCAGTGCATCCGCGTACACGAAATCTTGTCTATGAGGCTCTGCGTGAAAACCGGTTGATTCCTCAAATATAATTACCATATAAAAGCCTGTGAAAACGAAAACTCACAGGCTCGTTTTTTATACAATGAAGAAGCATCGTTTTGTTTCATTTATATCATAACTTTCGCCTTTTCAATCGGTTTTTGCTATTGCAATATATCATATCTCTATGATACAATATTTTCAAAGAATTCGGCATCCTGAAAAAGACGCTTGGGAGGAAACAAAAATGTCAAGCTATGTACGCAGAAAAACACAAGGTGACACCGATTGGTTCGTTCACGACCGTTTCGGAATGTTCATCCATTTCGGTCTCTACGCCATGCCCGCACGTCATGAGTGGATCAAAAAAATGGAACAAATTCCGGATAAAATCTACGATCGCTATTTTGAAAATTTCAATCCTGATATGTTTGACGCCCGTGAATGGGCAAAG
>CAKSSY010000138.1 GCA_934489945.1 uncultured Eubacteriales bacterium | reverse complement strand
CAGCCCCTCGCCGGACTTCCCGGCGCAAAACTTCATTTTTGCAGAGACGTTTTTGCGAAAAACTATTGACAGTACCCGAAAGAATCATGACATTTATAAACTATAAATCTGTCAGATTTGCGATTTCGGAAGAAGACAAACGGTTTGCCAATATAGAGGAAAGCATTCATCATGGTCATGCCATATGTTGGTGACAAAGGGGTATTAAAAAACTCATTTTGAGTTTTTTAATACCCCTTTGTTGAGAAATCCGAAAGAAAACAAATTCTTTTCCCGGGAAATCATTCTGATTTTTTCGGAAAGCAGACAGTAAAGGTTGTACCTTTTCCGACCTTACTTTTTACGTCGATTGTACCATTCAGATACTGAACCGCGTGTTTGACGATAGAGAGCCCCAGTCCTGTGCCGCCGCTTTCTTTGGAGTGACTTTTGTCAACGCGGTAAAAACGTTCAAAGATTCGCGACAGATGTTCTTCCGGAATTCCGATACCGGTATCGGAGACGGTAAGAACGACAATTTTTTCCCGATTTTCTACCGAAACTTTCACCGTGCCCTTTGCCGGCGTATACTTGATAGCATTGTCACAAAGGTTGGTAATGATTTCGTGAAACAGCGACTGCGTGCCAATCGCAATCGCGGTTTCTCCTTCCAACGTAAGGGAAATGTCCTTTTCGGCGGCAAGATCGTACAAAGGTGCCATATCCTGTTTTGCCTGCTTAAAAACATCTACGTCTTCAAAAGGCAGAATATTATTTTCATCAAGACGGGACAGACGGATAATGTCGTCGATTAAGGTTACAAGGCGTGCGGATTCCGAGCGGATATGACCGACAAAACGGGGAACATCTTCCGGTTTCACCATGCCGCTCTCCAATAATTCCGCACTTCCCATGATAGATTGGAGCGGTGTTTTCAACTCATGCGAAACGTTTGCGGTGAATTCGCGACGGTTTTGTTCGGCGAGGGTTTTTTCGGTGATATCCAAAATCAGGAGTACCACACCGTTGATATGGCTGTCCGAGTCGATGCGATTGATGCTGATCTCATATTCTCGGGAGTTTCTTGAAAGTCGAAGTTCACTTTTTCCGCGCTCGTTTGCCGTGCAGATGGCTTTTTCAATGTCGTTATTCTCGTCAAACGTTCCGAAAGACTGACCTTGACAGTTTTCCTGTAAGTGGAAGAAGCGAATTGCCGCCGGATTGATGCTGAGAATCTCTCCTTTGGCGTTCAGCATGACCAGTCCTTCATCGAGATTGTCTGTTACGGCATTAAATTCATGCTTGCGGGTTTCCAACTCGCTTGTCTGACGTTTGATCTGTTTGCGTTGAATCTCCATATAGGAAAGAACCGGTTTCAATTCCTCGTAAGGACTGTTTTCCAACGGTTGGTCAAAGTTGAGATTTTCCAACGGTTTCACGATGCGTTTCGCAATACCGTGTGCAAGAAAACCGGAGAGAATGAGTGCCAGCACGAAAATAATGATAATTGGCTGGAGCATGGTCAAAAACAGGACGGGAACGGTAAGGTGGCTGGTAGAAATTCGCAATACGGTACCGTCTGTCAGTTTTTTTGCGCGATAGACGGTTTCTTCGGTAAGAGTGGCGGAGTAACGGGTGCTTTCTCCCTCGTTTTCCAAAAGAGCTTTACGGATTTCCTCACGTTCCGCATGATTTTCCATAGTGGCAGAGTCGGTTTTGGAGTCGTAAAGCACGGTCCCATCTGCAGCCACCCATGTCAGACGGCAGTCTCCCGTGTCAAGGTCCGAAAGATATTCCAATCCGCCTTCTTCTACGGCTTTGGCTGCAAGTGTAAGTTCGGTTTTGAGTTGATTGGTTTGTACCATGCCGAAATATTCATACAAGATTCCCAAGATTATCGTAATGGAAGCCAGCAGAACCGCAGTTGCTACGATTACGATAGAACGGAATATTTTTTTAGTCATTGTTCTTTTCCTTCCATACGATAGCCGACATTTCGCACAGTCTCAATAATCTCACCGTATTTACCGAGCTTTTGGCGAAGGGTCTTGATGTGCATATCGACTGTCCGTGTTTCTCCGACATAGGTAACTCCCCAAACTTCGTTGAAAAGCTGATCCCGGGTATAAACCATTCCGGGATGACGGAGAAAGAATTTCAGAATTTCATATTCTTTATAAGTAAGCTGAATACGTTCACCGTCAGCCGTGACGGTGTGTTCGTCGGTATTCATAACAAGCCCGTCGCCGTACCGAAGCAGGTGCGGTGTGTCGGCAGGCTTGCAACGTCGCAGAACGGCTCTCACACGGGATACCATTTCCATCATGCCGAATGGCTTTACGAGATAATCATCCGCGCCGAGATCAAGGCTTTGAATCTTGTCGTACTCCATTCCCTTTGCGGTTGCCATAATGACAGGCAGATTGCG
>CAKSSY010000137.1 GCA_934489945.1 uncultured Eubacteriales bacterium | reverse complement strand
GCCTATTTTGCCAGGATGATTGCCGCAAAATACCCTTCGGTATCCGTATATAGGTATGATGGGATAACTCACAATGAACGAAAACCCATGGAAAAATTTTCAGAACCGATTCCGGTAAGTAAAGTGAATTGCGGAAAGAGAATCGATATAATAAAAAATGGAATAGGCGGAAATACGGTTCGACGTGCAATCAATAGGATGAATGATTTTACCGGAATTTTAGCAAACGGAGAATTGGCGGACATAACAATTTTTATGTTCGGAATAAACGATGCCTTAAAGTCCGATGAAAGCAAATATGTAGAACCGGAAAAGTTTTATAATGACTACAAAGAACTTTTGAGTCGGTTTGAAAAGTGTGAAAAATCACAAGTGGTAATTATGAGTGCTACAACGAACGATCAAACAATAGATGAGCATGTAAAAATGACCGAAAAAATCTCATCTGAAAAGAATCTTTTATATATTGATCAAAATAAGATGTGGAAGGAACACTTTGATGAAAACAAGCCCAATTTCGGTCAGGGAGATTGGCTTAGTGATGTTTCAGGGGACGCTTGTCATCCGACCCCAAAAGGGGCAAAAGCGATAGCCGAGAAAATGATGAGTTATGTGGTGTGAGAAAATTCATATATTATCCCCCAAAGGCGCATCATATATTAACATTCTGACTTTTCAGGCTTTTACAACCGGCTATTATAATTAAAAAAAGGAGCTAAACCAATGACATATTTTATGAGATTCCCGGGAGGACGTGCCAAGGCACTTACTTTCAGCTATGACGATGGTGTGGAACAGGACATCCGTTTGATCGACATTTTCAATCGCCATAATCTTCGCGGAACCTTTAATATTAACACCGGTTCGTTTGCACCGGAAGGAACGGTGTATGCCCCCGGAACCATCCATCGCAGAATGACCGAAAAACGCGCTTATGAACTGTATGCCAATTCCCCGCATGAGGTAGCTGTACATACTTTGACCCATCCGTTTTTGGAACAGCTTCCTGCAAACAGAATTGCCGATGAAGTTCTCGGTGACAGAAAAAACATTGAGAAATTATTCGGCAAAATTACACGCGGCATGGCATATCCTTTCGGAACTCATTCAGATGCCGTTGTCGAAGTTTTGAAAGCCTGTGGAATCGTGTATTCCAGAACAACCAAAACCACAGACAATTTTCAGCTCCCCACCGATTGGTTGAGACTTGCTGCCACCTGTCATCATAATTCTCCGAATCTGATGAATCTCGGAAAAAAATTTACCGAAGAAAAACCAACTCACGCTCCATGGTTATTTTATGTTTGGGGGCATAGTTATGAATTTGAAGCGAAAGACAACTGGAATGTGATTGAAGATTTCGCCAATCTCGTTGCCTTTCATGACGATGTCTGGTATGCCACCAATATCGAAATCTATGACTACTGTCAAGCATACCAATCCCTTCTTTTCTCGACCGACGGCTCCACGATATTCAATCCGACTTGTTACGAATTGTTTTTCTGCAATTCACGTGCAGATCGTCAACTTTATTCCATCAAACCAGGGGAAACCCTGATCCTTGCCTGAAAACAAAAAATCACCCTTTCCAAGTAGCAATTTCTGCTTGGAGAGGGTGATTTTTTTCAAAACCAATACTTTTCTCTCAGAAAAAAGTAATATTATGTGCTTTCAAGAAGTCGCGAAGGAAAAATATGTAGAACAAAATCAAAGCGACAGAAAGCAAAAGAAGCAAAATAACCAGCGGAATATGTTTCTTTTCCAATTCAATGTTTTCCTGATCGGCGGGAAGAATACGCATTCTGCGGAACACGGGAACTATGGCGCGCAAAACAATGACAATCAGAATTCCTTCAAACGGAAACAAAACCAAGTTTTTAACAATCCGAACCATATTAAACAAAGGATATGCCTTCTCTGTTCCATACAAAAACCAATAATCCCACTTCATAATAAGCGAGGTCAAAACAATATTGCTGATGAAATTCACGGTAAATTTTGCAAAAACAGTACTGGTTACGGTTATTTTGCGATGCCAGAAAAACAAGGCAAACAAAAACGAGCTTGACATTTCCACAAAAATAAACGGAAAAAAATATACCCCTGACGGAGCAATCATACACCCGAGTGTATCACTGACCGCACCGACAAGAAGTGCCATAACAGGTCCGTAAACCATGGAACCCATGGAATTCACATAACAGTCAAACGTCAGTGACACCCCTGTGGCAATCTGAATTCGGAACAATTTGACCGCCACGCGAAGTGCTACAATTAAGGCGGCAAATATCAACATACGGGTTGAGCGCAGCTGTACCGCCGCCTCTTTCCAATATCCATCGGGAAACCAGTCTTTTTTTTCTCTCAAAACAAAAACCTCCTTTTCCCTCGCATTTAACAGCAAAAGAAAACAGAAGGCTCTGTTTATTTGCAATTAAGCGGGATGCAAGATC
>CAKSSY010000136.1 GCA_934489945.1 uncultured Eubacteriales bacterium | reverse complement strand
GATGTATTGAGATCATTGTCAAGCGCCGCACAAAATGCCGCACGGTATTGCTCAAACACATTCTTATCGACTTCCCCATCTTTCTCAGGCAGGAGCGCAACCACCTTAGCTACCAGTTTTTTATAAGCGATAGCCGAATTGTCCAAATTTTCATAAGAAAATACAAGAGATTTCCGATAATGTGATCCGAGACAGAACAGACGATATACCATTGGGTCATATCCTTTGGATTCCAAAAGAGATACCGTTAGAAATTCTCCTTTGGATTTGCTCATTTTCCCGCTCGTTGTATTGAGATGATGCACATGAAACCAGTAATTACACCACTTATGCCCGAGATATGCCTCACTTTGGGCAATTTCATTGGTATGATGCGGAAACGCATTATCAATGCCACCGCAATGAATATCAAGATATTCACCGCAATATTTCATAGAAATACCGGAACATTCAATATGCCATCCGGGATAACCGACACCCCACGGACTGTCCCACTTCAATTCCTGATCGTCAAATTTGGATTTGGTAAACCAAAGAACGAAATCTGCTTTATTTCGCTTATTGGTATCTTCTTCGACACCATCACGAACACCAACCTCAAGATCTTCCTCATCAAAGTTATGGAAAACATGATATTGTTTCAATTTTGAGGTATCAAAATAAATATTTCCACCAGCTTCATAGGCATAACCTTTTTCAAGAAGGCGACTTACAATATTGATATATTCGGGAATACAACCGGTTGCAGGTTGTACAACATCCGGTGTACGAATCCCGAGTTTACGGCAATCTTCAAAAAATGCCTCCGTATAAAATTTCGCGATTTCCATAACCGATTTATGTTCGCGTTTGGCACCCTTCAGCATTTTGTCTTCTCCTGTGTCGGCATCACTTGTGAGATGCCCGACATCTGTGATATTCATGACGCGCAAAACATCGTAACCGATAAAACGGAGATACTTATCCAGCACGTCTTCCATAATATAAGAGCGAAGATTGCCGATATGAGCAAAGTGATAAACCGTGGGTCCACAGGTGTACAGTTTGATTTTCCCGGGTTCATTCGGAATCAATTCTTCCTTTTTATGAGTGAGTGAATTATAGATCTGCATTATATGATTCGTCCTTTTCTTTCAATTTTGCCAGTTCCTCTTCTAACCGACGTATTTTATGTTCCATTTTGCAAAGTTCCTGTGATACCGGATCGGGAATATGAATCTGGTCAAGATTGTCAACTTTCATGCCGGAACGACGTACAACCCTCGCCGGGATTCCAACAGCCGTACTTCCATCCGGAATTTCCTTTAACACAACCGCACCTGCCGCCACCTTGGAATTTGATCCGATTCTGACAGGACCCAAAATCTTAGCACCCGATCCAACCATAACATTATCTCCCAATGTCGGATGTCTTTTGCCTGTATCCTTTCCCGTGCCGCCGAGTGTTACGCCCTGATACAATGTACAGTTATCACCGATTTCCGCCGTTTCTCCGATAACAACCCCCATTCCGTGGTCGATAAACAAGCCCTTCCCAATTGTTGCGCCGGGATGTATCTCGATTCCGGTCAAAAAACGGGAAAGCTGGCTGACAAGTCGAGCCGAAAAATAATGTTTGCTGAGATAAAGTTTATGCGACACCCGATAAGCAAGCAGTGCGTGAACGCCGGAATACAGCATTACGATTTCCACATTACTTTTGGCAGCCGGGTCACGGTTTTTCACAGCCTCTACATCGGTTTGAATTTCTTCTTTAAGCGACGTGACACATCCTGTCAATTTTGCAATCAGACGTGAAAATCCCTCAAGAAGATAATCAAAAATGGGAGATGCGGTTTCAAGATGAATTTTCATAATTTCTCCTTCTAAAAAACCTCTGTGCCATATGGCACAGAGGCGTAAAGTACG
This sequence comes from uncultured Eubacteriales bacterium, assembly GCA_934489945.1. GTDB lineage: Bacteria > Bacillota > Clostridia > Oscillospirales > CAG-272 > RGIG8775. The sequence goes on along the minus strand of CAKSSY010000136.1, from coordinate 593 downwards.
CGGTTCCACTCCGTTTCGGACAACAGTCCCTCATTGATCCATAACGCAATCACTCGTCCGTCGCTGATACATTCACGACAGAACCTCCCGGATGCACATTGCGGGTTCCCCATACCGTGCTCTCACCTTTCACGGCTCTCTTGAATGGTTCAGTCCGTTTTTTTCCGTTCGTCGGTCTTATTTTTTATTATACACATTTTTTCTTTGTTTGTAAAGGCTTTTTTAAAGATTTTGTCGGATTTTTATTACAAGTGCCGAAATGTCATCCCGACTTCCGTGTGCAAAAGCCGCTTCCTTGATATAATCCGCCATCATCTGCGGGTTGGTTTCCTTTGTGTTGTTCAAATAATCCAAAAGCCAAAGACACTCATCTTCTCCCTGCGATACCCCATCACTTGAAAGAATTATGATATCTTCGTTATGTGCATCAAATTCAATTCGCTTTGCATCTGTAAGATCCAGAATCCCAACAGGAAGTGTTGCAGATGTCAGTTTAAATATATTGCTTCCTCGCTTGACATAAGTTGGTGCGGCACCGCTTTTCAAAAAAATGGCACGACCAGTCATTTTGTCAAAACGAAGAAGATCTACTG
>CAKSSY010000135.1 GCA_934489945.1 uncultured Eubacteriales bacterium | reverse complement strand
CCGCCATAGGTGGTGCATCCCCCCGACCGCCGTGTGACAACGGAAAGAGAAAAGCAAAAAGCCTTGAAAACTCAGTGTTTTCAAGGCTTTTTGGTGGTGCAGCGAGTGCAGACAAACCCGAACCTTTTAGTGCGGCTTCAATTTCCGCAAAAGTGTAAGTCTTGTTTCCGTCCTTGCAGTTGAACAGGATTGTCAATCTGTCGTCATAGAGATAAACGGCGTTGACAAAGCTGTCGATCAGCCTGCGACGATGATCGAGGAGTTTGGGATTGAGTTCTCTGAATTTTGTGAGAAAGAAAAGAATCTGTTCTTTTGTCAGCAACGGCACTGACATTTCTTCCTTCATGATCTGTACGGTCAGCTCTGATTTCTGCGTTTCCAGATCATTCAATCGCTCTTTGGTGGATGGCGTGATAATGCCCATCTGAATGGCATTCATAAAATTCTCAATCCCTTTTTCAACCTCCTTCAGTTGCCGTCTGAGAATGGGGAGGTTTGTATTTTCTGCGTGAAGTCGTTCCATCAGTCTGTCTGCAACATCATTCAGAAGTTCATCGTCAAAAATGACTTCGCGGATTTTGGAGAGAACCATATTTTCGATCCATTCCTTTTTGACCGTTTTCTTATGGCAGTCCCCACCTTTACGGGCACCGTTGCACTTGTAGTAACGGTGTACATTACCCATGTGACTTGTTCCGCTCTCTCCGGTCATCATGCGTTTACACTCACCGCAGAAAAGCTTCGTTGTCAGGAGATATTCATCCTCTGCTTTGTGGTGGGCAGGGGCTTTCTTTGTTTTTGCCATACGCTCCTGTACTTTATCAAACAGTTCTTTCGGAACGATGGCAGGAATTCCGCCGGGAATAACCGTGTCCCTGTAAGAATACTCGCCGATATACTTTCGGTTGTGGAGCATTCTTGTGACGCTGTTGATGCTGATCTTTCCGTTCCGTTTTGTTCGGATACCGGCAATGTTCAATTCATCTGTTACTTCCCGCATGGACTTTCCGGCGGCGTAATGCCGGAAGGCATTCAATACGGCAGGAGCGGTGATAGGATCGATTTGAAAGTATTGTGCAGAATCGATAACATATCCGATTGGTAAGGTCCCGCCGTTGTATTTGCATTTCAAGGCGTTTTCCGTCAATCCCCGAATCACTTTTTGTGCAAGGTCGGCCGAGTAATACTCCGCCATACCTTCCAATACAGATTCCAGCAGAATGCCTTCCGAACCTTCTGAAATAGATTCGGTTGCCGAAACAACACGAACGCCGTTTTTGCGCAGGATAGATTTATAATGTGCCGAGTCATAACGGTTTCTGGCAAAGCGGTCAAGCTTCCAAACAATGACGGTGTCAAACTTCTTTGCCGCGCTGTCCTTGACCATTTTCAAGAAACTCGGACGATTATCCGTTTTCGCAGAATAGGCTCGGTCGATGTACGGATCGAGCAGAGTGATACCGTTCCTGTCCGCATACTGACGGCACTCCCGAAGCTGACCTTCAATGGACTCCTCACGCTGATTATCGGAGGAATACCGTGCATAGATAACGCCAATCATGTGTCACCATCCTTTTTCTTTACTGTTTGTTCTTTCTCCCGCTTTTCAAGCCAAGCGGCAAATTCCCGCTGTCCCTCCTCGCTTTGAAAGAACTCGATCATCGCCGGAAGCAACGCATCTGCCAGATTGTCGATTTCCTCTTTCGGAACACCGAAACAGCCACGGGTATTGTTGATTGCGTTTTTGAATTTTTCGACAAGCCAATCAAGTGACAGACATTTGTCATAATCAGGATCCCCCTTGCTGACGATCACGATCTGTGTGGTTTTATTGTTGTTCATCGTTTCGACGATACATTCCCATGCTTCTTTTAATGTCAATGTTTCTTCCTCCTATCGTTTCAGTTCCTTGATGACCTTGATCGCCACGCCCTGAATGGTCACATTGTGTTCCTCACGGTCAGGGTAATCAGGATTCTCGGCGTGCAACAGATAAGCCTGCTTGTCTGGCAGATAGGTGACGGTTTTGAGTAAGGTTTCCCGTCCGTCCACAAGTACGACGGCATAGTCGTCGTCCTTGCAGGCGTTTTGCTCACGAACGATTACCAGATCTCCGTCATCCACCCCGATGCCTGTCATAGAGTCACCCTTGGCGGTAAGAATGAAGAATGTTCCTTCACCGACGAGCGATTTGGGTAGTGGCAGTACCTCAGCGGGTTCCACATTTACTTCGGTCGGCAAACCGCACGACACGGTACTGTCATACCGGGCGGCAGGTGTGATATCAGTCATGACACGGGAAAGGTCGGTTTCAATGCTCCGCCTGCCGTTGTATTCGATCTCGCCGTGCGCCTTCATATCGGTCAAATAGCGTTGCACTGCGGTCTTGGATATCCCCGTACCCGCGGCAATGTCGCGCACAGCCGGGGACTTATGATGGTCAAGATAATATTCATCGATGAACGCCCGGATTTTCGTAAAGCGTTCTGCGTCCAATGCTTTCATAGACACCTCTTTCTATATAGCGGTACAATAGTACCGCATATT
>CAKSSY010000134.1 GCA_934489945.1 uncultured Eubacteriales bacterium | reverse complement strand
TCTGTATGGGAAGGGCGGCTATCAGACGGTTCTTAAACGAATTGTAAAATGAGAAAGTAAAAGCAAGTTTTTGAAAAGGACTTGCTTTTTTTGTCGGTTTGAGATACAATAAGAAAGAAATAATTTGTACGGAGGAAGTTATGAAAGCAGTCATTACAGTGATTGGAAAAGACAGCGTCGGAATTATCGCCGCCGTCAGTGGAGAGTGTGCAAAATTCGGCGGGAATATCGTGGATATCAGTCAGAGCGTTATGCGGGAGTATTTCGCTATGATTATGCTGGTAGAGATTTCAGACCTGACTGTGCCGTTTTCGGTGTTTGCGGAAACTATGAAGAAACTCGGTGAAGGCAAGGGGTTGGATATCCATGCCATGCACGAAGATATCTTCAATTCAATGCACCGCATTTGAGAGAGAAAGGGACAACCGATTATGTTGAATACAACGGATATTCTGGAAACCATACATATGATCCGTGAGGAGAATCTTGACATCCGTACTGTGACGATGGGAATTTCTCTTTTGGATTGTGTCAGTGATGACATAGGGCGTCTTGAAACCAATATTTACGATAAAATTACGCGTTCTGCAAAAAATCTTGTGAGTGTTTGCGGGGAATTGGAAGCAAGCTATGGCATTCCGATTATTCACAAGCGTGTTTCGGTGACGCCGGTTTCGCTTATCGGCGGTGCAATCGACAGCGATGGTTATGTTCGGATTGCCAAGATACTTCAGCATGCTGCCGATGAACTCGGCATCAATTTTATCGGCGGTTTCGGCGCACTGGTACAAAAAGGCATGACGGTAGGAGCCGATCGGCTTCTTGATGCAATTCCCGAGGCACTTGCCACCACTTCATGCGTTTGTTCGTCGGTCAATGTTGCCAGCACCAAAGCGGGTATCAACATGGATGCGGTTCGTCGGATGGGCGAAATTGTAAAGAAGACTGCTTGGCTTACGCGTGATGCCGATTCGATTGGATGTGCGAAACTCGTTGTGTTTTCCAACATTCCCGAGGATAATCCTTTTATGGCGGGAGCTATGCACGGCATGGGAGAACCGGATACGGTCATCAATGTCGGTGTTTCCGGTCCGGGTGTTGTTGCCGCGGCAATCAAGAAAAAGGGCGAGTGTGATTTCGGGGAACTTGCCGATACCATCAAGAAGATTGCATTTAAGATTACGCGTGTCGGACAGTTGATTGCTCATGAGGCGGCATCACGTCTGAATACGCCTTATGGTATCGTCGACCTTTCGCTTGCTCCCACCCCCGCACAGGGGGACAGCGTGGCACATATTCTGGAAAACATGGGGTTGGAGCGTTGCGGCACACACGGCACGACAGCGGCGTTGGCACTTTTGAACGACGCTGTGAAAAAAGGCGGTGTCATGGCTTCCTCTCATGTTGGCGGACTTTCGGGTGCCTTCATTCCGGTATCCGAGGACGCAGGAATGATTGATGCGGTGGAATGCGGCTCCCTTTCCATTGAAAAGCTGGAGGCAATGACGGCGGTTTGTTCGGTTGGTTTGGATATGATTGCGGTTCCGGGAGATACGCCTGCGTCTACCGTCAGTGCGATTATTGCCGACGAGATTGCTATTGGTGTCATCAATAACAAAACGACGGCGGTTCGCCTCATTCCGGTTTGTGGAAAGGGTGTAGGGGAATCGGTCGAATTCGGTGGTTTGCTCGGTCATGCACCGATTATGGCACTTAACCGAAACTCTTCTGAGAAATTTATTCTGCGGGGCGGCAGAATTCCGGCACCGATTCACAGTCTTCGTAACTGAGTTGAGCAATGAGAAAAATCGGACTGTCTCTTTCTTATCCGTATTTGAATGCGGATTTTTATTGTGAGATGTCGCGGGCTGGCGTGACGGCTTGTGAAATATCGGTCAGTCCTGACTGTTACTCACTTCTTGATTATCGGAAGATTGCTGTCGAAACGGCGGCAGAGGGGATTACACTTTGGTCATTTCACTATCCTTTTTCTCCGTTCAAAACGTTGAATATAGCGTCAACAGACCGTGATGTGAGAAACGCCAGTGTGACGTATCTTTCGGAACTGACGCGCAAGGCTTCCGATATCGGCATTTTACGCTTTGTTATTCATGCAAGCGGAGAGCCGAATCGTCCGGAAGATCGGGAAGAACTGCTTGGATATGCCGCAGAGTCGCTTGAAACACTTTCAACGGTTGCCGCATCCTGCGGAGCTGTGATTGCTGTGGAAGACTTGCCCCGTACCTGTCTTGGAAACTGCCATGAGGAAATTTTGCGACTGATTGGAGAGAATCCCGCACTTGGTGTTTGTTTTGATTCCAATCACTTGCTTACGGAGCGCGGAGAAGACTTTCTCTCTGCCGTGGGGCAACGTTTGGTGACCGTACATATTTCAGATTACGATTTTGTTGATGAGCGACATTGGCTTCCGGGAGAAGGGAAGATCAATTGGAGCAATATGATGGATGCACTTGACGATGTCGGCTATACGGGAACGTTTCTTTATGAGCTTTCCTTTGGCAGTACCCGTACGATTTCACGTCCGCACGACCTTGTTCCTATCGATTTTGCACAGAACGCAAGGGAATTGTCTGACAGGCTTCCGCTGACCAAGCGTGGTACCGTTCTCATTTGAGTCTATTGTTTTCACAATATTGAAGCGAAAACAGGGGGTGTTAAAAAACTCAAAATGAGTTTTTTAACACCCCAGACGACTTTTGTCTCGGCAGCTGAAAGCCGCCGTTTTGCCGCCAAGAAAGTCGAAAAAA
>CAKSSY010000133.1 GCA_934489945.1 uncultured Eubacteriales bacterium | reverse complement strand
TTCGGTGCCTTTTGCAATTGTCACTTTTCAATCATTGCAAACGGTGTCACCCGTAAATCCTTTATCCTTGCAGGTCGCCGCCTTTGTGCCCACAACCGACGTATCGGTATGCGTACACTCGTTTTTCGGTAACAACAAAGTAAAGGTTTCGGCAACGGGGTCGCCGTTATTGTTTTCCGCTTTCATCAGGTATGTATATGTAACCTCTTTTGCGCCGGGAGCGACGGTCAAAATGTTTCCGTCAACTGTGCCTCCCGTCCAATTCGAAGCTCGGCTCACATCAAAGCCGGAAATTTCGGCAAGCTTTGAAAGGTCATACCGTCCGCTTTCGTCCGGCTCGATTTCAAAGGTATTTCCCCTTGCCCAAATACAATAATTATCCGTTGAATAAGTGTATGAAAGGAGAGGGTTTTTCTCGGCGTCAAGTGCGGTCAGATTGTTGTTTTCGCAATAGACTCGCCAAATTTTCCCGCCGTTTCGGCTTAAATCAATTTTTTCAAGCTGATTGTCGTTGCAAAAAAGATCTATAAGGTTGGGATATACCGAAATGTCAATGTTCTTGAGAAGATTATTGTTTACGTTTAAATATAAAAGAATCGGAGCATTGATTTTTTCGGTTGAGGTAAGTCTGCCGTTTTCACAAACGACGTTCTGAAGCCGTTCTCCCGAAAGCTCCAGCGTTTCAATCGGGTTATCCGAGCAAATGACCCCCTCGAGAACCCTTTCTTCATCAATTATTTTTAACGACGTCAGTTTATTGTTCTTGCACTCCAACCAATAAAGCTGACTGTTGTTGTCAAAATTGAGCGAAGTTATCTCATTGTTATCGCATAATAAATATCCGAGATTTGCAAAAGCCGATGTATCCAGTTTTTTCAATCTGTTGTTTTCAACCTTGAGCGATTCAACCGTGTTAATCTCAACATTGTCAAGATTTTCCAAACGATTGTTTGTCAAGATAAGCTCGGTTACGGGGCAATTTCTGATCGCAATGCTTGCAAGATCGTTATCGGAGCAGTCAATCTTTTTCAGTTGCGGACAATCGGCAACCGAAAAGCTGCCGAGGCTTGCATGACTCAGGGTTACTTTATTTAGATTTTCAAGACCGTTCAATGAAATTTCGGTGATCGGATTTTTTGAAAAGTAAACGCTGCTAAGCTTCGAATAACTCGATAAATCTAAAACGCCGCCGATTTTATTGTTACTGCAATCAATACTTTCAAGATTCGGACAATCACCGAGAACAAAATCGGAAATTTGGTTTCCGCTGCAATCAAGATATGTAAGCTCGGTGTTCTTTGAAAGGTCCAGCGATGTCAGCTTGTTGTTATATAAATACAGACTTTTAAGCGCAGTATTCCGGCTTAAATCAATATCGGTTATTTTCGACAGTACGATCATAAGCGTTTCAAGCTTTGTGTTATTTGACACATCAATCTTTTTTAAGTCTTGGGCGCTGTTAACACGAAGTTCCCGAAGCTCGGTGAAATATTCAATTCCTGTGCAATCCTTGACGAACATTCCGAGGCCTATTGACTTTATGTCGGCGATTTCGTTTTGGCTCAGCCAACCGTCGCCGTCGGAGTCTTTTGATCTTGCAACGCCGATTATGTTGGAATCCGGAAAATTCGCGGAAGTAATTTCAACAATCTTGGGAGAGGCGTCATTCGCCTCATCTTCCGCATAAGCAACAAACGGCAACGCGCCGAGCGCAAGCACGACGGCAAGAACAACGGCAACCGTTTTTTTATACAGACTTATAATCTTCATAAAATCCTTCCTTTCATAACAGCGAAATGTAATTCGTAATTTTATATTACACTAATACAAATTGAATTGCAATAACAATTCCCGAAATGGCAACAGTCCAATTCGGAAAGCCGCGGCGAAACAAAGAATATATTTTTGCCCGCAAAAACGCGGACTTAAACCGTGCCTCGTTTTATACTTGACAGAATCGGGAAGTTCGCGATAAAACAGGCGGCATTAAAAGTGAATATGCCTCCTGCTGAACGGATATAAGCCGTCCGCACTTTACTCGTAAAAACAAACCCCTCCTAATGGCAGCTCCGGGATTGATTTCACCGGGAGCAGACAAAGCGGCACATCGTTTCTATGCGCTGTTTTTTATTGCTCTGTTTAGTGCAACAGTCAAAAAACATTTAAAGGCACATTGTCATATATATCGGAATACAGGTGATCTCGCCGTTCACGGAAAGATTTTTGGGATGAATAATATATGCTCCGCCTATTCTGCTGTGGTATTTCTTTATAAAGCTTTGGAGTGAAGCGGTGGTGTATCTTTTTCCCGATTTGACTTCAACGGGATAGATTTTGGGCTTTAGCTTACTGCCGTTTGAAAGAATGAAGTCAATTTCTATATCGTTTCGGTGTTCTTCTTCGCTGTAATGAGTATAGAAAAACAGCTTGTATTCTTTTGCGGCGAGTGCCTGAGCAACCGCATTTTCAAAAAGCATACCTTCATTTATTGATAAATTATCATGAAGAATTTGTCTGTACAGTTCTCCGTCTGCGATTTCACTCTTTTCAAATGCGTGACTCACAAGAAGTCCCGTGTCGTCCATATAGCATTTGACAAAAGCACGATCTTCGTTGAGTGATAAGCCGACATTCGGGTCGCTGCAGTTAAAACACTCGTTACAAATCATGGAATTGCCGAGCCAAAAAAAGGTTTCGTCATATTGATCAATCGTTGAGCCGGATACAATTTTGCTTAAAACAACTCTCTTTTCATGTTTCGAGAGAAAACCGGGGATTTGTTCATAAA
>CAKSSY010000132.1 GCA_934489945.1 uncultured Eubacteriales bacterium | reverse complement strand
ACAATAAGCTGAGCCGTGAGTTTATCGGTCACAACCGCACCGAGTTTTTCAATGGAAGCGGCGGCAACAGCGGGAGACTTGTAAGGCTTCACGGTGGAACCGGCAAGAGTTCCGTCCTTAATGAGACCTTCGATCAGGAAATCGGAAGTGGTACCTTCCTGAACACCGACTTCCTTGCCCTTAAGATCCTCAACCGTTGTAACAGAGCTGTCGTCCTTCTTCACAATTACATATTGCTCGGTGGAAGAATAAGCCTTGGAGAAATCCACGCTCTCAAGACGAGTTGCGTTAATGGTAATGCCGGCGGCACCGACATCGCACTTTCCGGACTGAACCGAGGTGCAAATGGTATCAAAGTTTACATCTTTCACGACCAGTTCTTTTCCGAGTTCTGCAGCAACTGCTTTCATAATTTCGATATCGACACCGACGATTTCGTTTTTATACTGAAATTCATAAGGTGCGAAACCGGCTTCCGTGTAAACAACAAGAGTTTCTTTTTTCGTGTTTCCGCAACCGACAAGGCAGAATGCCGATACCAGCATCAAAGCTGCCAAAGCCAAAGACATAATTTTTTTCATGATGATTTTCCTTTCATAGTGAATAATTATTCCGAGATTTTTCGTCTCTGTATTTGATAGGTGTATTATAACTCATAAAATTCATTTTGTCAAGCGTTTTTTTCAAAAAAATTGAATATTTTTTCAATATTTTTCGTTTTTTGAATATTTTTTCGAATTATTATTCATTTTGTGCGATTTCAAGCATCTTTTTCAGGTAAAAGCCAGTATAAGATCCCTCGGTGGCGGCAACTTGTTCCGGCGTACCATGAGCGATGACCGTACCACCCTTGTCGCCGCCCTCCGGACCGAGGTCAATAATATAATCGGCGGTTTTTATAACATCCAGATTGTGTTCAATCACAAGAACGGTGTTTCCGGCATCACAAAGTTGCTGCAAAACGGCAAGCAGATTGGCAACATCGGCGGAATGAAGTCCCGTTGTCGGCTCATCCAATATATAAATCGTTCTTCCTGTACTTCGCCGCGCCAGCTCGGTTGCGAGCTTGACCCGCTGTGCTTCGCCGCCGGAAAGTTCTGTGGAAGACTGCCCGATCTTGATATATCCCAGACCGACATCAGAAAGAGTACGAAGTTTCCGGGAAATGCGCGGAATCCCGTCAAAGAACGTCACCCCTTCCTCTACCGTCATTTCCAAAACATCATAGATACTTTTTCCCTTATATTTCACTTCAAGGGTATCGGCATTATAACGTCTTCCCTTACAGACATCACACTTGACATACACGTCCGGCAAAAAGTGCATTTCAATACACTTTACGCCGTCACCTTCACATGCCTCGCATCGTCCCCCTTTGGTATTGAAGGAAAATCTACCTGCCTTATAACCACGTGCTCTGGCATCCGGTGTCTGAGCAAAAAGTTCCCGTATCTCGGTAAATAATCCCGTATACGTAGCGGGATTGGAACGCGGGGTTCTGCCGATAGGACTCTGATCGATACAGATAACCTTGTCAAGATTCTCGATTCCCTCAATCCTGTCGTACTTTCCCGGGCTGATCATATAGGCACCGTTCAACTTCTGGGCAAGTACAGGATAGAGAATTCCGTTGATAAGAGAAGATTTTCCCGATCCCGACACACCGGTAACGCAAATAAAACAGCCAAGCGGGATATCTACATCCACTTTCTTCAGATTATTTTGTGCGGCACCGAATACCCGCAAAAAATTCCCGTTACCGGGACGACGCTCGGCAGGAACACGAATTTTTTTGCGTCCCGAAAGGTACGCACCGGTCTCGGACTCTTTGCACCGCATAATCTCCTCCGGGGTACCCGCAGCGACAACTCTGCCGCCGTGAATCCCCGCACCGGGTCCGATATCCACAATATAGTCGGCTTCGCGCATGGTTTCCTCATCGTGTTCCACAACAATTACGGAATTTCCCACATCGCGCAACCGCTTGAGTGTAGCAATCAGTCTGGCGTTGTCACGTTGATGCAATCCAATGCTCGGCTCATCAAGAACATACATTACTCCCACCAGTGAAGACCCGATCTGTGTGGCAAGGCGGATACGCTGAAGCTCTCCGCCGGAAAGTGTCCCCGCTTTTCTCGAAAGCGTAAGATAATCCAACCCGACATTGATAAGAAATCCGAGACGTGCACGAATTTCCTTGAATATATCCTTGGTGATCAGTTTTTCCGTCTCGGTCAACTTCAGTCCTTCCACAAATTCCAAAGCCTTCTGAATGGGAAGGCAACAAAATTCATAAATGGAAAGTCCGCCAACCGTCACCGACAGAACATTTGCCGACAATCGTGCTCCATGACACTTGGGACAAACCGACTGTTCCACAAATTGTTCATAATATTCGGTTCCCATTCCCTGTGCCATACGTTGCTCAATCATCTTTACCAAGCCGTCAAACTTCACCTTCTGATGATACTCCTGCCCGCCGAAAAAACGACATATATCATACAATTCGTTTCCCGTACCGTACAGCAAAGCATTCCATGCGTTTTCGGAAAAATCCTTCACAGGCTGATCCAGGGTAAACCCGTTCTTTTTCCCAACTGCGACAAACAGAGGACCATTCCAACTTTCCTCTTCAAGTGTTTTGAAACCATTCACTACGATTGCCCCCTCGGCAAGAGAAAGATTGCGATTGGGGATCATCTTTTCCACCGAAATTTTATTCAGCTCCCCGATTCCGAGGCAAAAATCGCAAGCACCGGCAGGATTATTGAAGGAAAACATTTTCGGTTCCAGTTCACCAAAGGAAATCCCGTGTTCCTCACAGGCATACGTTTGTGAAAATTCAAGTTCATACGCCTCGGCGTCGCGCGGCAGCACGACAACCACAAGATGCCCATCTGCAATGCGAAGCGCATTTTCAACGGAATCCGAAAGGCGCGGTCGGATATCCTCACGCATAACCAAACGGTCAATCAC
>CAKSSY010000131.1 GCA_934489945.1 uncultured Eubacteriales bacterium | reverse complement strand
CTAAGCAAAAAGAAACGCCGATAAGGAGAACGGGAGAACGTGCCGCTTTTTGAAAAAAGCGGCGCAAAAACTTTTATGGCGGTCTCGCCGGTTTGTTTGGCGTCACGGCGGCGCGTCTTTTCCAATTTGTTCAAGAGCTTTGGGGAGGGTGGTGTGAACGTTTCCGCGTTCACGCGGAAACGGAGCGGAGGGAAGCCCTTTTCCCGAAAAGGGTTCCCTCCGCTTTCGTTCCCCCCCGTTCTCTCTCGCAAACTCCCCAGCCGCTTTTTCTTTGAAGCCAAAGGCGCAAAGAAAAAGCTAAGCAAAAAGAAACGCCGATGAGAGATTTCGCGCTCTGCGGAGCGCGACAAGGACTCCGCGTCCTTGACCGCGCCGCCTTTGAAAAGGTGGGCGAAACTTTTGTATCGGTCTCGCCAGTTTGTTTGGCGTCACGGCGGCGCGTCTTTTCCCTTTTTTCAAAAAGTTCCTGACCGTTCCCCGTTCCCCGTTCCTCGTTCTTTCTCATTCGCCGATCTTGACTTTCAGGTCAAACCCGGCAAGCATTTCTCCGAATTCCCGCATTTGTGTCTCGGAAAAGGGGGATTGATTGGCGAAGGCATCGGGCTTATCAAGTCCGTCATACTTTGAGGCACCGAGCGGGTTGAAGTTGAGAAGTTGATAGCAGATCAGGTTTTTCTTGCCCGAAAGGAAGGCGGCAATAGCGGTCAGATTTTCGCGCGTTGCCGTCACGCCCGGAATCAGGGGCGTGCGGACGATGAGCGGCTTGTCGGTAATCCGGCGGATGTTATCCAGCGTATTTTTATTGGAAACGCCTGTGTATTTCTTGTGAAGCGCGTCATCAAAGAGCTTGATGTCCGCCATTACAAGGTCAATGCGTTCCAGAAGCGGCGTTACGGCATCGCAGGGGAAAGAGAGGTTGCTCTCAATCGCCACCGGAATCCCCTCGGCGTGACAGGCATCGGCGAGGGCGGCGGCAAACGGAATATGACAAAGAACCTCTCCGCCCGACAGCGTCACACCGCCGCCCGAGGATTCATAGTAGGCTTTGTCCTGCCGAACCTCATTCAGAACCTCCTCAACGGACATTTCTTTTCCGCTCATGACCAAAGCCTCGGCGTAACAGGTTTCGGTGCATTTTCCGCACGCTTTGCAAAGCGTGCGGTCGACAACATGAACGCCTTTGACGAGTTTTTGCGCGCCGTTCGGACAAGCGGTAAGACATTTTCCGCAACCGATGCACTTTTCGGGATAAAAGAGAAGGTCGGGAGACGGCGAGAGCGTTTCGGGGTTGTGGCACCAAAGACAGCGCATATTGCACCCTTTGAAAAACACGGTGGTGCGGATGCCGGGACCGTCGGTAAGTGAAAAACGTTGAATATCGGTAAGAATATCTTTCATATGCAGATCCTTTTCGGGTTGGATTTTCGTATCCTCTGTATTATAGCATATTTCGCCTTTCGTGACCATAGATTTTCCGAAAAACGGCAATTTTTTCGATTCCGAACCGGAAAGCCGGGACGCAAGTCCGGGGCGCAAAACCATCTTTTTGAATTTGTTCCCTGTAAAAAGACGGAAACAGAGGGAAAATAACGGAAAAGTGGGGCGTAATTGTCAAAAAATTCCCGTATTTCCTGAACTTGTGGGTTGAAAGGAAAATGGAGGTATGGTAGGATAAAGAAGGAGAAAACCAAAGGGGGATGCCGCCACGATGCGGCAATTTCCGAGAAAGGGGACAAATTTATGAAACGAAACAACCGAAAACGTTTGCGAAGCGGGATCATCGCGGCATTCTTTGTCGCGGCGCTTACCGTCACATCACTTTCTTTGCCTGCCGCGGCGGCGGCACCCGACATACCGATCTCGGTCGCAGGGCGGGGAACCGTTCACGGCGAACTGATTGACTCGGTTACTTACATACCGCTCCGCCGCTTTTGCAACATTTTCGGCGGAGCCGATATTCGTTGGAATGACGCAACCAAAACAGCGACCGTCACCGTTTCTTCGCGCGGTCTGACGCTCACTGTTCCACAGGGCAGTACCTACATCGAGGCAAACGGCAGATATTTTTACTGTCCGACCGGCGTTCGGAATCTGAACGGCTCCCTCTACGTTCCGATCCGACCGCTGGCGAAGGCATATTGCCTTGACCTTGTATGGAGCGATGCCACACGTTCGGTGTCATTGACCGAGACCGGAAAACGTCTTGTAAGCGGTTCCTCCTACTATGATGCCGATGAGGTGTACTGGCTGTCGCGTATCATCAATGCCGAGGCAGGATCGGAGCCGTTCATGGGCAAGGTTGCGGTTGGTAACGTGGTTTTGAACCGCGTGGCAAGTCCGCAGTACCCAAACACGATTTACGGTGTAATCTTTGACCGGCGTTACGGGACACAATTTTCGCCCGTTTCCTTCGGCACGATCTACAACACGCCGAATGCGCAGAGTATTATTGCCGCCAAGATTTGTCTAGAAGGCTATACGATTTCGGATACCATTCTTTTCTTTATGAATCCGCGGCTTTCCACCTCCAATTGGATTGCCCAAAACCGCCCGTTTGCTTTTACAATCGGCAAACATGATTTTTACCGCTGAGGAGTTTGCGAGAGAGAACGGGAGAGACGAAAGCGGAGGGAACCCTTTTCGGGAAAAGGGTTCCCCTCCGCTCCGTTTCCGCGCTCACGCGGAAACGTTCACACCACCCTCCCAAAAGCTCTTGAACAAAAGGAAAAGACGAATCGCCATGACGCGAAACGAAACGGCGAGACCGCAATAAAAGTTTTTGCGCCGCTTTTTTCAAAAAGCGGCACGTTCCCCCGTTCTCCTATCGGCGTTTCTTTTTCCTTAGCTTTTTCTTTGCGCCTCTGGCTTCAAAGAAAAAGCGGCTGAAGAGTTTGCAGAAGAGAACAGGAGAGACGAAAGCGGAGGGAACCCTTTTCGGGAAAAGGGCTTCCCTCCGCTCCGTTTCCGCGTACACGCGGAAACGTTCACA
>CAKSSY010000130.1 GCA_934489945.1 uncultured Eubacteriales bacterium | reverse complement strand
AATCAAAATACGAAACATCCGTGTATCCTCCTTGGTTCTATTATAGTACAGCGCAAAGATAAACGAAAGATAAACCGCTTTGTTATTTTTTTATTTTATATGCCGAAGAATCTAAAAATAAGCGATATAGCGTTTATTGATTTACTGCTAATTGCAATTTGCATTTTATTTTACACCACACTTACACCATTTTAGAAAAAGGGCCTTAGATATGACAAATCAAAAGATATAGACGAGCTTATCATTGCCATGGTACGCTGTGCGGTCTCAATGGCACGCTGATTGTTTTCACTGTCTTTATCAGTCTCGGTCAAGAATGCGTTCGCCTTTTTCTTAGCCGCTTCATCCAACAACCCGATTTGTTTTTCAAGACCTCCATTAACAAGGTCGATGCCCTTTAACTCATCGCCATATTTCCCCGACAACTCGTCCTGTACACCGATCAGCTTTTTCCGTGTCTCGTATGCTTCGTTTTCTGTCAAGTTTCCGTCATCAAGAGCTTCTCTGAGTTCTTTGATCTGGTCAATGTAGCTTTGCGTATCCTGTATGCGTTCATTCACAGCAGTGGCCGAGTCAAGCGCCGCTTCACGATAGCGCTTTTCTGCCGTTGCAGCATTATAGACCGCTTTAACCACGGCGTTAAGCGCAGCAGACACAGCTAAGGTTACTCCCATAGAAAGCAAACTTGCGCCAATACCCTTTAACCCGCCAATGACAGTGTTAGAAATTTTTGCAAGCCGCTGCTGTGATTCTGCAAATGCCGTAGTAGAAAGCGCAGCAGCATCTGTTTGCTGGGCATAAACTTTAGCTTGGGCAGAGGCATTTGCCATGATTTTGTCAAAATTGTCAGCTGACACCTTACCGTTATTATCAGCCAATGCGTTCATGTATTCTTGAATTGCTTCTGTATCGGCCTTTAATTGTTCATTCGTCTCAGTGCTTCCATGTAATATGAGTTTGAAAATGGCACTTATATCTGTTTTGGCACGGCTAAGATTATCAGACAGCCCACCTGTTGCAAAATCGATTTTCTGTGTACCTAAATCTTTCAGCGCCTTACTGATTTCACTTATTGTGTTACCAGCTATGGTGAGTCTTGTCTTTCCAAATTGTTCAGCATCTCCAGTTGTTCCAAATAAAGTTAATATCTTTTTGTTTACCTTTTCATTGCAGTGTGATACAATAAAGGCAAGGTTACAGTTAGAACGAAAGGAGAATATTTGATGACGGCTTGGAAAGACATGACAAAATATGTTTGTCCAGTTTGTGGCAACAGAAATAGATCTGGTGATCGGTTCCCTATTTGCGATTTTTGCGGATGTGAAGATGTTATCACTCTCACAGATGACGAAATCAGCGAAATCCAAAATGACATCAGAAAATTACCTGAAAAAGCTCAACAAAAATATCTCACAGAAGAACCAAAAAGTGATTTTTATAAAATGGGTATCATGACAACCGAATACATTCGCCAAAAATACGTCTTTAATGACCCACGCTTCAGCAAGTCGAAATTCAACGAGCGTGAACGCAAAGAAGAAAAGGACTACCAAGAATTCAAGGAACAAAGCAAGCGCGATGTCGCCGCCTACTACGGTCACCCGACCATCACCTGCCCCACATGTGGCAGCACAAACACCAAGAAAATCTCCGGTCTCTCAAAAGCGGCATCTGTTGGCTTGTTTGGGATCTTCTCCCAGAAGGTTAAGCACCAGTTCCACTGCAACAGTTGCGGGTACGAATGGTAATTCTTATGGATAAAAAATGTAAAATAATATTAAACTGTTTTTTGAAAGAAAAGAACCCGGAATCTTTTCATTTGTTTTTCTCGAATGATAAATTTACACCAGAAATTCTCCCATCAGAATTTTCGTATCAAGAAGACTGATTTCTTCCATAAATAGCACTCCTTTTATAAGTTCAACTGAACTTGCTGTCAAGTGCAAAAACAACAAAAGGCCGCTCCGTGTGGGGCGGTCTTGTTTTTTATTCTGTTTGATTTCCTTCATCATCTGGAATAATGTATTCTTTTGTTTCAGAATTTTGCGTATAACCAACAGTGATACTTTTAATATCAGACATGTGAAAAACGATAATACGGGATGGCTGTTTATCCACCACCTCATTTTTTTCATTATATTCAGTAAAATTGCTTATAGCAAAAAGGCCCTCGCTTTTATCTTTGCTTCTTCGGCAATAAATTCCAGAATAATAATGTAGGTCAGAATTTAATTGCACAATTACATATGACCCGCTCTCGGTATCCAATAAGTCATCCCAAATTGAACGCGCCGGAGAATAAGCAAACCCATCTTTCAATGCTGTTTTAACATATACATTTTTCAATACAAAGTGTAATGCAATAGCTATAAAAATGGAAACAAGGATATTTATAATTGGATTTTTTCCAAAATAAGCAAGAACATAGCTTAGTGTTAAGGAAAACACCACATAATATTCCGTGAGTTTAACTTCCTGTAATGCACAAAAACACCAAACTCCAACAAAACCAGGTACAAAATACAATAGAACCATGGGTATTGCTGCAACCAGATCGTTAATTTTAGTTATATCCGTAAAACATCACCTCTCATTTATCATTCCCAATATTCCCCTTTTTCATTGTTTCAGCCGTTTTAACATCTTTATTTTTAGGGGCTACCGTATAATTGCGAAAGCTATTGTGGCTTTCAGTAACAGTGTCAATACGTATTTCTTTTTTCTCGTTGTTTTTATTATATTGTGCCATAACAGTTACTCCTTTGGCATATTATGACATAATTATATCACACAACGAATAATAATGGTGCACAAAAATCAACTAGGACTATTGTGCAAAATTTATAACCTTCCCGTTTACCAAAGGTTTATTTTGGCGGTGTATCCTTGGGAGCGTTGAAACAAAAAAACAACCTACGGGAAAACGGAGGATACAGCTATGAAAACCATCTATCTTGTCACCGGTGCTGCCGGATTTATGGGCACAAATGTCTGCGCACAGCTTTTGGAGCGCGGTGATGCCG
>CAKSSY010000129.1 GCA_934489945.1 uncultured Eubacteriales bacterium | reverse complement strand
CAAAAGTTTTTGAGGGTGTCGGGAACTTTTTTCAAAAAGTTCCTGACCGTTCCCCGCGCGTCCTTGACCGCGCCGCCTTTGAAAAGGCGGGCGAAACTTTTGTGGCGGTCTCGCCGTTTCGTTTTACGTCATGGCGACGCGTCTTTTTCCTTTTGTTTCAAAGTTTTTTGAGGGTGTCGGGAACTTTTTTTCAAAAAAGTTCCTGACCGTTCTCCTCACTCACTTCTTCCTCTGGTTCTTTCGGCAGAAGTGTGAAATTCACAATACGGTCTCCCTCTGCGGGACGCATGACAATAACACCCGCCGCGGTTCTCGAATACTCCGGAATATCTGCCGCCGCAATACGGATAATCGTTCCGCCGAGTGTAATAATCATAATATCCTCGTCGTCGGCAACCGTAGCAATTCCGATCAATCTTCCGGTCTTTTCGGTCAGTTTATGACAGGTAACGCCCATACCGCCACGATTCCGCATCTCGCGGAAGGACTCGAACGGTGTCCGTTTTCCGCATCCGTTTTCCGTGATGGTAACGAGGCTCTTCCCTTCCTCGACCACTGCCACGCCGGTCACGGCATCCTCGCCGCGGAAGGAGATTGCACGCACTCCGCGTGCTCCGCGTCCCATTGCGCGAACGTTATCTTCGTCGAACCGGACCGCGTTTCCGTTGGTCGTGGCGATCACAAGGCTGTTCTTCCCGTCGGTCTTACGGACAAAGAACAACTCGTCGTTCTCGTCAAGATTGATTGCGATTTTTCCGCCCTTACGGCTGTATTCAAAGTCCGAAAGCGGCGTTTTTTTAATAACCCCGCGCTTCGTGACCATCGTCAGATACTCATTTTCGGGGAAAGCTTCCACCGCTATCATGGAGGTCAGCTTTTCGCCCTCGGACAAGTCGATAATATTCACGATATTCGACCCTTTGGACGTCCTTGATGCCTCGGGAATCCGATAAGCCTTCAGCGCGTAGACCTTTCCGAAGTTCGTGAACAACAGAAGAATCGAATGACTGTTCACCGATGCGACCTGTTCGATGAAGTCCTCCTCACGCGTGGTAGCACCGATGATACCCTTGCCACCGCGATGTTGTGACGAATAGACATCCGATGGCTGGCGTTTGACATAACCCGCGTGTGAAATCGTAATAATACAATTGTGCTTCTCGATCAGATCTTCAAGGTCAATCTCGTCGGTTGCCTCGACGATCTCCGTGCGACGCTTGTCATTATATTTTGTCTTAATGGCGGTCATTTCTTCCTTGATGATTTCCTTGACGCGGTTCATATCGGCAAGGATGGCGCGAAGGTCGGCAACCAGTGCGGTCAGACGTGCCAGTTCCTCCTCAATTTTCTCCCGCTCCATACCGGTAAGTCTGCCAAGCGTCATTTCCACGATTGCCTGTGCCTGTGGATCCGAAAGTCCGTACCGTTCCATCAGGCGCGCTTTCGACTCGGGAATCGACGGTGAACTCTTCATCAGTTTGACGATTTCATCGATATTGTCAAGTGCGATCTTGTAGCCCTCGAAAATGTGCATTCTGGCGAGTGCCTTCTCCAGATCGAACTTGGTACGGCGGATAATCACATCTTCCTGATGAGCAATGTAGTGATCCAGAATTTTGTCAAGCGACAGAATTTTCGGCTCATTGTTCACCAATGCCAGCATATTTGCCGAACAGGTATCCTGGAGCTGGGTATATTTATAGAGCTGATTGAGAACGATTTCCCCGTTTACGTCACGCCGGTACTCAATCACGATTTTCATACCGTCTCTGCCGGATTCGTCGCGCACGTCTGTGATACCCTCAATGCGTTTTTCTCTGGCAAGTTTGCCGATTGCGCCGCAGAGCATGCTCTTGTTGACCATGTAGGGGATTTCGGTAACGATGATACGGTGTTTTTCCTCCTCAACGATGGCACGTGCGCGGACGGCAATGCGTCCCTGTCCCGTGAGATAAGCGTCGCGGATGCCGCGCGTTCCGTAAATAAAGCCGCCCGTCGGGAAATCGGGACCCTTGATGAACTGCATCAACTCATCAACGGTACAGTCGGGATGTTCCATGCGATAGATGGTACCGTCGATAACCTCGCCGAGGTTGTGCGGCGGGATGTTGGTTGCCATACCGACGGCGATACCCACCGAGCCGTTTACCAGAAGGTTCGGAAAACGGGAAGGCAGGACGCTGGGTTCTTTCAGTCGGTTGTCGAAGTTGGGAACCATCTTGACGACATCTTTTTCAATGTCGCTCATCAGCTCCGCGGAGATTTTGGACATTCTCGCCTCGGTGTAACGGTAAGCAGCCGCGCCGTCGCCGTCGACAGAGCCGAAGTTTCCGTGTCCTTCGACCAACGGATAACGAAGGGAGAAGGGCTGTGCCATACGTACCATGGTACCGTAGACCGACGAGTCGCCATGCGGATGGTAACGTCCGAGAACGTTACCGACTGTAGTTGCCGACTTTCGGAAAGGGCGGTCGGCGGTAAGATGATCCTCCCACATAGCGTACATAACGCGTCGCTGACCGGGTTTCATACCGTCGCGGACATCGGGAATTGCGCGGGACATAATGACCGACATCGAATACTCGATGAAAGACCGTTTGACTTCGGTCTCCATTTCGACGGGTAGAATTTTCTGTTCGGGAAATTCAATATTTTCGACAGTATCGTCTTTTCTTGCCACTTTATTTTCAACCTTTCTGTATGAAAGTAGGGATTTATTGCGGATTCTTTTTCTGTCAATCTGTGGAAAACAGAGGACGTGCGGAAAAATTTTCACGTTTTCGGGAGAAACTTTTGAACAGGACAATTCCTATACGGGACAACCCTTTTGTCAGGTTTTCAACAGGTATTTTCCACAACCTGTCAAAAACTTTTTTGCCGTTTTTTAATGTCTGATTTTCTGCCGAAAAGCTGTGGACAATCTTCACGGCGAACTCGCCGTTTTGTTTGGCAAAAACTCTTCGCCGCTTTTCTTTGAAGCCAAAGGCGCAAAGAAAAGCTAAGCAAAAAGAAACGCCGATGAAAGAACGAGGGGAACGTGCCGCTTTTTGAAAAAAGCGGCGCAAAAACTTTTATTGCGGTCTCGCCGGTTTGTTTTTGC
>CAKSSY010000128.1 GCA_934489945.1 uncultured Eubacteriales bacterium | reverse complement strand
GGAGAACATGGAATTATAGAATACCTTTCAAAAATACTTTCTGCATATGGTGTTGAAGATAATATAAATAAGAATTTTACATTACAAAATGGATATGAGATATTAAGTAAAACTTTTTCTAGAGTCGAAAAGCTAGAATACATTGATTCATTGGCAGTTACCAATATAGATGATATGGTGGAATATATTTACTCTCTTTCAAGTATGACATCATTAGATGGTGTGCCGAAGCAAGTCATAAAAGAGATTTTGATTAATAATACCACGAATGGAGTTTTAAATGTGCCAAAGGAATATGGAATGTTTATATCGTCATAGGAAGCATCAAAACTAAGTTTATAGGTTTGACAGGACAATTATTTTGGCGCGAAAAAGTACGAAGCATGACGAAAAGGAGGACTCCAACAATGAAATTCGATCCCATTGAAGTAAAGGACAAACTTGACCGGACGATTATTTTACGAAGTGCGACACCGGATGATGCGGATGCGCTGATTGATTATTTGAAGGTAACTACGGCGGAAACCCCGTATCTGATCCGCGAGCCGGAGGAGGTCACGCTAACACATGAACGGGAGGCGGCATTTATAAATAATTGCCTGGATTCCGACAAATCCCTGTTACTGGTCGCAACAATCAATGGAAAGCATATCGGGAATTGCTCCTTAAATCCCATCGGAAGCTACAAAAGATATGCGCACAGATGTGAGGTTGCAATCGCTTTGTATCAGGAATTTTGTGGGTGTGGCATCGGAAGGATCATGCTGGAGCAGGTGCTGGAGGCTGCCAAGAGGCTAGGCTTTGAGCAGGCGGAGCTTGAGGTTATATCGGATAATAAGAAGGCAATCGCACTCTATGAAAAGCTAGGTTTTGTAAAGTATGGGACATTTCCAAATAATATGAAATACAAAAATGGGGGGTATGCTTCCGCGGATTGGATGATGAAAAAATTATAGATGTTTCTTTCTTATCGTTTTGAGTATATTGGTTTTAAATGCCCGTTTAGAATGAAAAAACTCTGTTTCCGAAATCGCCAGACTCGTCGATGAAGACACTAAGAATTTTTTCTTTTGACATGTAATCTCCTGCGTGTATAGAAAATGGCGAGGTAAGTCCTCGCCACGACGGTGGACCAGAGCCTATTGGCTAGCCCAAAGATAATTATATAGTAACAGGTTTGGCTGAAAAGTCAATATGTTTGAATACGACTTTTGTAATATTATATGCAACCAAAAAGTTGTTATATATTCTGCCCTTTTGAAAAGGACGTATTACTTTGTCAAATCCATGGTTACGGCGCATAGCATACTGCCCGGCAATGGATCATCGCAGGTGGCACCAAGGTAGTCCTTTCCTAACAGATCATAGAAGTTGCCGCTGATATTCAGATCCGGGAGACGCCCGATGAGCTTGCCGTTCTCCATCAGGTAGGACATCTGTACCGGGGAGGCAAAATGCCCGTCGGGTGTGGTGTCACCGCCGGATGCCATGACGACATACACGGCTTTGCCGGGAACAAGCGCGCTCAAAGTCGGTGCGGTCGGCTCAACGTAAAAGCGATTGAAGCCGAGGCAAGGCACACCATCGTAAGTGGAGGCAGCGGTTCCGAGATTCGGCAGTTTAAAGGTGTCGGCTGATTTTTTGGTGGTCAAAAGACCGGTCAGTATTCCATTGTCTATCAGTGTAGGGCGAAAATCGGATGCCACGCATCCCTCATCATCAAAGAAGCAGGCACCGGCATTTGTCTCTGGGTTCATATCATTTCTTAGGGTGAGTTGGTCTGAAAATGCCTTTTGTCCGAGTCTGCCACTGAGCAGTGATGCGCCGGAGACATATATTTCCGCTACAAACTGCTGCAAAAATGTCCCAAACAGGCTGGAGGCTTCCATTACCACAGGATAACGTCCCGGAGTAAAATCAGCGGGAGCGTAAAAAGCATCGTATTCTTCTTTGAACTCCGCGAGCAGTGCATCCGCATCAAAGTGATTGCCTTTATAACTGAAACCGGTGTCAAAAAGATTACCGGAACCGCGATTCTGCGCGAGCAGCTGGATATCTACATTGCGCCCGGAGCTTGTCAGATGGCGTCCAAGAGAGTTGTGATATTCTTTTCTCTTGTAGTTCAGGCTTATCTTATTTGAAAAAGCAAAACGCGGACATGCCTCATTCAGGCGATCCAGAAAATCTTGCATTGTGGGGATCAGTTTGGCAACAGGAATGATTTCTTCATCATGTATGATTTCCTGCTCCAGTGCGCCATCCGGCATACAAGGATACGGGATGCCGAGTGCCAGTGCCTCGGTGGCTTTTTCTGTCAAAGCATTCTCGTCCGGAGATCCGAGACAGCCGGCTACGCTGATACAGCCATTTTCATATACGCGGACGGTGCCTGTTGTCTCTTCCTGTTCGCGGAAGCTATCAATTTTACCGTCGGTGACGTTAAGCGTGACGGAATAGTGTGTATTTGTTAAAAATTCTTTTTCCATGATTTCTTACCTCACTGTACATTCATAGAAGAAACGCGGACATAAGGGCCGCCGAAACCAACCGGCAGATTCATCTGTTCCATCTTGCCACAGCCTCCTGTCACAAATGACAACAGATGTACGTCGCGTGTCAGACCATCGATCAAGCCAAGAGTTTCAAAAACAGAACCTGTCAGCACGCTGATCTGTACAGGGCGTCCAAGTTTGCCATCGACTATTTCGTATGCGAGATGAGGTGCTATGGTAAAAGTGCTCATGCCGCTGCCATGCCGGATCGTCTTGATGAAATATCCTTTTTGGATCGGTGCAATCAACTGATCGAAATCCATATCTCCGCCTTCGATGTATGTGGTGGTCATGCGCACGATCGGTTCAAATGTGCAGTCGATCGCGCGCGCATTGCCGGTCGGGGCTTCGTCAAGAACTGCGGCAGTCTGTGCATTATGCAGCCGTCCCGCCAATGTGCCGTTTTTGATCAAATAATTTTTGCGGGCACGGGTTCCCTCATCGTCATAGGGAACATAGCCGCAGCCGGGGAGAGACCCACATTCGGCGATGGACAGGATAGGTGAACCAACGGTTTTTCCCAGTTGCCACTCATCGCGCATTGATTTATCGGAGAGCATGAAATCGGACTCGGACTTGTGTCCGAACGACTCATGAGCAAAGACACCAGC
>CAKSSY010000127.1 GCA_934489945.1 uncultured Eubacteriales bacterium | reverse complement strand
GCCATCACCCTTAACCGTTATGCTTACGCAAACGGTAACCCTGTTTCCAACGTCGACCCCTTTGGTTTGAGTGCGGAACGAGGAAGTATTGGATACAACGGGAAGTTTTACCAAATTTTCTCTCCCAATAATTTATTTGATCAAAATTGGGATGATTGGACAATAGTTGCTGCAACATCATTTACGGAATCAAACGTGTACTTTGATTGGACAAATTTCCTCATAGATTTGACGATGAATCTAGATGATATGGATGGCGTTGCTTCCGGCGAAAAAAAGATTGGAAGTCAGCAAATCACGGCAAATTTTGCTTTATACTCTTTACGTAATAATTTACTCAAGTCCTTGGCGGAAAACCATAAATCTAATTCCACCAAGATTAATTTCCGTTTCTTAGAAAAGAACGGAGAAAATGTTGTTGTTATTACAACAGGAACGGATAATTTGAGAACCACGTTAAATCAATATGCCGGAAAAACAATTCGCGCCACTTCGTTAGCAAATAATGGTGGCGAGATTGCCAAAATCTCTCACGGCGTTGAGTCATTGTATAAAAATATAACGGGTTCTCAAACAAGCTTTTGGAAAACATATGATTTAAAAGTATCAGTTGACCAGCGGCATAAAGATTCATATGATATCAATTATCTGTGGAAAAATCAAGATCAAGAACTCGTAACATCTCCTGTTTTATATGACGGAGATAAGGTGGAAATCGGAACCGGATACTTCTCTTTCTCCCCTTTATACTCAATTCCCCTCAATGGTTCTTCACCCGCATCCAAAAGTTTGCAAACAATTTTTGATAAGGCACTAAAAGAAAAGAATATGACATATCGATAAAAATTTTAAAGTGTTGCGTCCTCGGTTTACTCTTTGAAAATTCGGAGAATTCTATGAACAAAACTTGTCGATGGATTGAAAATCTTCTTTTTTTCATCGGATTGCAGGCAATTTCCTTTTTCGGCAAGAAATACGACCTTCTTCTTGACGAAACCGACCTGACCATCAGTATCTTGACTCGTGCTATACTCGGAATCCTCTTCGGTCTGTTTTTCATGAAAGTTTTCGTCCTGAATACGACTTTTATCGGTCAATCCACATCTCCCGTTCCAAAAAAGACGAAACTGCTTTGCTTTTTCTTTATCGTGGCAGTCGGTACCGCTTATGAAATTTTGGTTTCGTACCTTGGTCGTTACGTTTCGGTCGAATGGAAATATTTTGGACGGGATTTTGCGGCAATTCTTTGTTGGCTTTTGATTTTCGCTGTAACAAACAAAATTGCAACGAAAAAAAACACCAAAAAAGAGTGGGGCTGTCTTTCCATTTTCTTCCTTGCCGTCATGGGTCTTACCGTGTGGCTTGACCTGCAATTGCTTGCAGAGCCTCAAGAAATTTTGAAAAAATTCACATCGGAATCCCCCTATCTGAAACAATTTTATCGCAATTTGGATTTCCGTTTTTGTGTAAAAGCGGTTCTGACCGATACACTGATGGGCACCTTTCTTATCACATTCAGCATCTGTACCAACACGGAGAACTTGAACAATTCCGAGGATCTGACCTCATTACAAAAATCGCGCAATATCTGCGTTTCCCTGCTCAGAGGTTTCTTTCTTGCCGATCTTTGTGCACTGTTCCTTGTTGTCAAAATTCTGATCGTTCCTACAGAAGTCCTGTTCATCCATAACGGCGGTCAAAAAAGCAGCACATCTTCCGGGTTCACAAACGGCGAAGCGGATTATTGTATCACGGCGGAAGGAGTCGGCGGAGTCCGAAAAAACGGTCAACTTGATTTCTCTGCTTTTCGCAAAGTGACCGTTGTGCTGAGCAAACCGGGAAGCCCGTCCGAAACCTTTATTCTAAACGGCTCCGAACCAAATTTTATCCTCAATGGGCTTGAGGAAACCGAAGCAAATCCTTTTGTTTCCTTAAAAACCGCCGAGAACTCAATTTGCCTCTATGGTTATTACGCTTTCAGTCTGTATGAAAACGGCAAATTGCAAATCATCCGTATCGAGAGCATTGGCAAGCGCGAGGAAAATCCTGCTTTAACTTCATCTCTTGAAAAACTAATAAAAGATGGAAATTTGTTTGCCTTTGAATATGGCGTTCAATACCTTTTGAAATATCATCCGACTTTTATAGAGCCATATATTGAACAATATGCGGCAGGAGATTTTACTCCGTCGGAATTAAAATGGCTTGATAAGGCATTTGTAAAACGGGAATATATCCGGGACATCGCCAAAAGCCATTCCCAAAAATGAACAATCATTCGGCAATTTTCTAACCGAAAACCTCGCTTACACTACGACAAATCACAGATACCGTATCCCGAATAAAGGAGGTTTTCCCTATGCTCCGTAAACGTATTCTTTTATTGACTCTCTGCATGGTCATGACAGTCCTCTCCTTTTCCGGATGTATTTTAAGACCCAAAGACGAGAAAGAACCAGCGGTGAAAGAAGGGAGTTTTCCGTTCCGTATTGTTTTTTCGCAAGACGGGGAAATAATAACGATAGAGGATGTTGTTGTTTGTAAATTTGCCGGACTTAGCGAGAGAGGCGGACATTGGAACGTAAGAATTCGACAGTGGGAAAACATCCTCCAGTCTACCGGTGCCACACGGATGTATAAGCTGATTCTTCGGGAGGATCGAGAAAAATCATTGTTTTACCGTCGGCTGGAACCCGATACACAGATTTTGGGTACCCTCTCTTTGTACTTCGGAGATGCCGAATACTATATGGACGAACCACTATCTTTTTTCTTTTTGAAAAAAGATAAACCCGGCTTTTGTTATACCGAATTGATTAGTACCGACCCTTTCCGTTCCAACAGAATGATGTTAACAGAAGCCCAGTTGAAAAAATATTTTAATATTGAAATTCTTGAGATGTCTTTCTCGGAACCGATTCAAAATTCTTTCGATTGAAAAGGACGGATTCCCTTAATAAAAGAGTCCCCGTGTTGAAAATTTTTCAGCATGGGGACTCTTTTATAGTGCCTTTCATTACAAATCAATATCGTCAGCTCAACTTTCAGCCCCCTCTTTGGGGATGGCTGTTTTTAACCGAAGCACTTGACAACATCTTCCAAATGTGCTATACTTATGATAACCTGAATCGCGCAACCGGAAGAACGATCCGAAAACTGAGTGATCACTCAGTGATTTCGACCGAAACCTTCACCTATGACGCAGCAGGAA
>CAKSSY010000126.1 GCA_934489945.1 uncultured Eubacteriales bacterium | reverse complement strand
ACTATACCCGTATGGGCTACTGCCCTGAGGCGGTCTGTGAATATATCATGACACTCCTCAACTCCAATTATGAGGAATGGAGACTTCGCAATCCCGATGCCTCTTACCGTGAATTTCCGTTCAGTATCAAGAAAATGTCGGTTTCGGGATGCCTGTTTGATTTCCATAAGCTGAGCGATGTCTCCAAGAATGTCATAGCCCGTATGAGTGCCGAACGGGTTTATGAGGGCGTCACGGGCTGGGCAAACGAGTTTGATCCCGAATTCGGCAGACTTCTCTGTGCGGATCCGGCGTTCGCCACTGCGATTTTCGCGATCGGACGCGGCGGAAAGAAACCCCGTAAAGACCTTGCAACATGGAAAGACGCGAAGCCGTATATGGGATTTTTCTATGATGAAATTTTCCGTGTCGAGGAAGCGTACCCCGACACATTCGCGCACACCGACATCGCCGCCACCCTCCAAAAATATCTTGAGACCTACGATGAGAACGATGATATGAATACATGGTTTGAAAAAATCAAAACCATCGCCGCTTCGCTCGGCTTTGCCGATGATATGAAAGCGTATAAGGAAAATCCGACCGCCTATAAGGGAAATGTCGCGGATATCAGTATGTTCCTTCGTGTGGCAGTTACGGGAAAATCGGTCGCTCCCGACCTTTATACCGTTGTTCATATTCTCGGACGCGACCGCACTGCGGCAAGAATCCGTTCAATGCTTGAAAATCTTTGAAAAGGAAATGCTAACCATGGAAGAATTCAGTAATAATTTTATTTTCGATGCCATTAACGCCGACCTTGCGGAACATCCCGACCTGAAAATCCACACCCGCTTCCCACCCGAACCGAACGGCTATCTGCATATCGGTCACTGTAAGGCTCTCTGTGTGGACTTCGGAACCGCGCGTAAATTCGGTGGAGTCTGTAACCTTCGTATGGATGACACCAATCCCGCTAAGGAAGATACCGAATACGTCGATGCCATTAAGGAAGATATCCATTGGCTCGGCTTCGACTGGGATGACCGTTTCTACTACGGCTCGGACTATTTCGATAAGGATTATGAACTTGCCGTCGGACTGATCCGGAAGGGATTGGCATATGTCTGTGAACTTTCCGCGGAGGAATTTCGCGACCCGAAATATTGCGGCGACCTGACACATCCCGCCGTTTCCCCGTGGCGTGACAGACCGACGGAAGAAAGTCTGGAGCTGTTTGAACGCATGAAAAACGGCGAATTTCCCGAGGGAAAATATACCCTGCGCGCCAAGATCGACCTTGCGTCCGGAAATTTCTGTATGCGCGACCCCGTCATTTACCGTATCAAATATGTCGAACACCATCGTCAGGGCACCAAATGGTGCATCTTCCCGATGTACGATTTTGCCCATCCCATTCAGGACGCACTTGAAGGAATCACCCACTCACTTTGCTCATTGGAGTACGAAATCCATCGTCCGCTCTATAACTGGGTGCGCGACAATGTGGAAATTCCCGGCAATCCCGCCGGATTCCCGCGTCAGATTGAATTTGCTCGTCTGAACATCACTCACACCGTCCTCTCCAAACGCTTCCTGCGCTCTCTCGTGGAGTCGGGTGCAGTTGATGGCTGGGACGATCCCCGTATGCCTACCCTGTGCGGTATGAGACGCCGCGGATATACCGCGTCGTCTATCCTTGACTTCATCACCCGTACCGGTGTAGCAAAATCGGACAGCCTTGTGGACATCCGCCAACTGGAAGCCTGTGTGCGGGAGGAACTGAATCTCACAGCTCCGCGCCGTATCTGCGTCGAAAAACCGATCAAAGTTGTCATTACCAACTACCCGGATGATAAAACCGAGTATTTTGACCTGCCCAACAATCCGCAGTCCGAGGGCGCAGGCACACGCAAATTGCCCTTCACCAAGGAACTGTATATTGATGAAAGCGACTTTGCCGAGGTTCCGCCGCCCAAGTTCTTCCGTATGAAGCCGGACGGAGAAGTCCGCCTGATGGGAGCGTATATCGTGAAGTGTGAGGAGGTCGTGAAGGACATTAACGGTGAGATTGTCGAGATTCACGCGACAGCCGATCTTGAAACCGGAAACGGCAATCCAGCCGACGGCAGAAAAATCAAGGGAACCATTCACTGGCTCTCCGCCAAATATGCCAAGGATGCTACTCTCCGCCTGTATGATAATCTCATCACATTGGAAAACCCCGCTGACAAACCCGAGGACAAGGACTATACCGATTTCATCAATCCCGAATCGCTCGTCACCGTAACGGGTGCCAAGATTGAGCCGGCACTTGCCGATGCCGCACCGGGTGAGAAGTTCCAGTTTGTCCGTGACGGATATTTCTGCCTTGACACCAAAAACGAAGCCACATTCAACCGCATTGTCGGACTGAAGGACAGCTTCCCGAAGAAAGTCTGAGATATGAAATATTTTTGGTATTATCTGATCGCAATCTCCGCAGTATCGCTGATTGTGACAGTTTACGATAAGATTGCCGCCAAACGTTTTCCGCGTAACCGCGTACCCGAGGCAACACTCTTGTTGCTTTCGGTTCTCGGCGGCTCGTTGGTCATGTACATCACCATGCAGATTATCCATCATAAAACGTTGCATAAAAAATTCATGATCGGAATTCCGATCATCATGGCAATTCAGATTCTTCTTATCATTCTGTATTTTTATTTTTTAAAATAATAAAGAGGATATTATGATGTTGAAAGTCAGCCTTCAAAATGAACTTCTTTTCAAACCCGGCATCGACAATGAAACATATTACCGGATGTACCGCGACGCGGGGATCGACGGCGTGGACTATACTCTGTTCAACGTGAACGAGAAAGACGGATTTCCCGATAAAATTTTCCGAAAGAGCACCGAGGAAATCATCGAAACCGTAATCGGTCCCGATAAGGAAAAGCTGGAACGCTACGGTCTTTCGGTCTGTCAGACGCACTCCCCCTTCCCTACTTATCTGTTGGGAGAAGATGACAAAAACGAAGCGCGTCGGATTGCTACCGAGAAGAGCATTGAACTGACGGCATATCTCGGAGCCAAATATGTCGTAGTCCATCCCTTTCATCAGATTTTTCTGACCACTCCCGCCGAACAGCGTAAACGCAATATCGACTTCTATACACAATTCATTGATGTTGCCAAGAAAAACCATGTAACAATTTGTCTGGAAAATATGTGGGTATCGCGCAACACAAACATTTTCGAGAGTGCCTGTGAGGATCCGCACGAGGCAAATG
>CAKSSY010000125.1 GCA_934489945.1 uncultured Eubacteriales bacterium | reverse complement strand
GCAGTCGCCTGCGGCTGACGTTATCAGCTATCCTGCCCTGTGAAGCCCGGACTTTCCTCACGGTAATACCTTTCGGCAACATACCGCGCAACCGTCCGGCAAGGTTACGAAAAACAGTATAACACGCCCCGGGGAATTTGTCAAGGATTTTCTTCCGAAGGAAATCCGAGGCAGGTTGTCTTTTATTCTGCATGGTTTTGCGACTGTTTGGGGAATCGGCGTTTTTCTCGGTCTCTTTTTCGACATTTTTTTGATTTTTTTCAAAAATCCCCTTGACAAAATGAAAACAGTTGAATATAATAACAATTGAACAACAATTCAACTGAATGGAGAAAAGGAGGAGAAGATATGTCGAAAAATAAATTTTCCTGTGACTGCACCGTGGTACACGAGGATGTTGTGAGGGAAGTACGGGAAAGCCTGTTGCCGGACAGGATTTACGAACGTTCGGCGGCTTTTTTCAAAATTTTCGGCGATACCACCCGTGTCCGGATCATTGCGGCGATAGACCGTCATGAAATGTGCGTCTGCGACATTGCCACTCTGCTTGGTATGACCAAGTCCGCTGTGTCCCACCAGCTTGCACTTCTGCGCGGGGCGGATGTTGTCAGGAGTCGTCGCGACGGTAAAACGGTTTATTATTCGCTCTCGGACGACCATGTCAGGGCAATCCTCGAATCCGGTCTCGAACACGTTCAGGAATAAGGAGAGAAACTATGGAAAAAGAACAAAAGATCGAATTGGCAAAAATTATTGCGGGCGGTGTCTTGTTCGGTGTGTCGTTTCTGCCGTTTGTCGGGGGAGTATGGGACATCGTTCTCTGTGTTGCCGCGTGGCTGATTGTGGGCGGAGAGGTTCTGTGGGAAGCCGTCCGGAATATTTTTCACGGCGAAATTTTTGACGAAAACTTTCTGATGGCGTTGGCTACGGTCGGCGCACTGGCAATCGGGGATTATCCCGAAGCTGCCGCCGTTATGCTGTTTTATCAGATCGGCGAGCTGTTTCAGGACATGGCGGTGGACAAAAGTCGTGAGTCGATTGCTTCGCTGATGGATATTCGTCCCGACTATGCGAATGTTGAACAGAACGGCGAACTGGTGCAGGTGGCACCCGATACCGTGCCGAGCGGGACGGTCATTGTTGTAAAACCCGGCGAAAAGATTCCGCTTGACGGTGAGGTCACGGAGGGCGAGTCAAGTCTCAACACCACGGCACTCACGGGGGAAAGCCTGCCGCGTGACGTGAAGGCGGGAGACAAAGTCGTGAGCGGTTGCGTAAATCTTTCGGGGGTTCTGCGTGTCCGCACGACGGGGACTTTCGGCGAGTCGACGGTCTCTAAAATTCTCAAGCTGGTGGAAGAATCCGACAACGGCAAGGCAAACACCGAGAAATTTATCACACGGTTTGCCAAGGTTTATACCCCCGTTGTGGTAATCGGTGCGGTACTTTTGGCATTGATTCCATCGCTCATTACCGGAGAGTGGGGCGTTTGGGTTCCGAAAGCTCTCAACTTCCTTGTTATTTCCTGTCCTTGTGCGCTGGTGATCTCCATTCCGCTCGGCTTTTTCGGCGGTATCGGCGGTGCATCGCGGAGCGGCATTCTTGTGAAGGGCTCCAACTATCTGGAGGCACTGGCGGCGGCGGAAACCGTGGTGTTTGACAAAACGGGAACGTTGACCAAGGGAAATTTCAGCGTCTCGGTCATTCATCCCGAGATGATTTCATGCGAAGAACTTCTGGAGGTTGCGGCACTGGCGGAGAGTTATTCCGATCACCCGATTTCGCAGTCTTTGCGCGAGGCATATGCGACGACTCCGGACAAATCGCGCATTTCGGATGTTGAGGAGATTGCGGGACACGGTATCCGCGCCGTGGTGGACGGAAAGACGGTTTATGCGGGCAACAGTCGGCTGATGGAAAAGATCGGCGTGACATGGAAGCCCTGTGATCACGAGGGGACAATTGTTCATGTGGCAATGAACGGCGAATATGTCGGACACATCGTGATAGCGGACGAGGTGAAGGCGCAGTCGGCAGAGGCAATTGCCGATCTGAAGTCGCTCGGAATCCGCAAAACCGTGATGCTGACGGGTGACCGTCGGGCGGTTGGTGAGAGTGTCGCCCGGACACTCGGCATTGACGAAGTACATGCGGAACTTTTGCCTGCCGACAAGGTGGAGAAGGTTGGAGAACTTCTCGGGGCGCAGAGTGAAAAAGGAAAACTTGTCTTTGTTGGCGATGGCATCAACGATGCACCGGTTTTGAAACGCGCTGACATTGGTATTGCGATGGGAGCTCTTGGCAGTGATGCCGCGATTGAAGCGGCGGATGTGGTTTTGATGGACGACAATCCGTCCAAGATCGGCAAGGCGATCCGTATTGCACGTCGGACGGTACGGATTGTGACCGAGAATATTGTTCTGGCACTGGCAGTCAAGGTTTCGGTGTTGGTTTTGAGTGTTCTCGTCGACACGCCGATGTGGGCGGCGGTGTTTGCCGATGTCGGTGTTGCTTTTCTTGCGATTCTCAATTCCCTTCGTGCGATGAAAAAGTAAAAAATTATCTCTTTGTTTCAAAAGTTTTTGAGGGTGTCGGGAACTTTTTTCAAAAAGTTCCTGACCGTTTCCCCAAAAACGGAGCGGAGGGAACCCTTTTCGGGAAAAGGGCTTCCCTCCGCTTTCGTCTCTCCTGTTCTCTCGTGCAAACTCCCCAGCCGCTTTTTCTTTGAAGCCATAGGCGCAAAGAAAAAGCTAAGCAAAAAGAAACGCCGATAGGAGAACGAGGAGAACGTGCCGCTTTTTGAAAAAAGCGGCGCAAAAACTTTTATTGCAGTCTCGCCGTTTTGTCTTGCGGCACGGCGGCGCGTCTTTTCCATTTGTTCAAGAGCTTTTGGGAAGGTGGTGTGAACGTTTCCGCGCGAGCGCGGAAACGGAGCGGAGGGAAGCCCTTTTCCCGAAAAGGGTTCCCTCCGCTTTCGTTCCTCCGTTCTCTCTCGCAAACTCCCCAGCCGCTTTTTCTTTGAAGCCATAGGCGCAAAGAAAAAGCTAAGCAAAAAGAAACGCCGATAGGAGAACGAGGAGAACGTGCCGCTTTTTGAAAAAAGCGGCGCAAAAACTTTTATTGCAGTCTCGCCGTTTTGTCTTGCGGCACGGCGGCGCGTCTTTTCCATTTGTTCAAGAGCTTTTGGGAAGGTGGTGTGAACGTTTCCGCGCGAGCGCGGAAACGGAGCGGAGGGAAGCCCTTTTCCCGAAAAGGGTTCCCT
>CAKSSY010000124.1 GCA_934489945.1 uncultured Eubacteriales bacterium | reverse complement strand
AAAGCCGCCGTTTTGCCGCCAAGAAAATCGAAAAAACAAAGTCACAGAGGCAAAAACGACCAAGATCGCCTCCAAAATCCCGGAATTCGACCGACATTTTGGATGGGCTGTTAAAAACATCGAGTTTTTTTAACAGCTCCTTAAGAAGGTGAATTCCTCAATTGATGTAAATTTGGTTTTTTATGTCCAGTTTTTCCAAATGTCTGGTGCGTAGCCGACAGTTGCCAGTTTGCCGTTCCGAACGATCGGAACTTTCAATAAAATCTGGTTTTCCAGAGTTTTTTCTTCTTTTGCCTCCTGCGTCAGATAACGAAAAAGGGACAAAAGCTCCTTGTTACGACAGGATTCGTCAATCATCTCGTCCAGTCCGCCGAGTGCGTTTTTTACACTTGTGAATTCGCCACGGCTCATCGGTTTTTCTGCCAAGTCAATGTATTGAACCCGAATACCGCGATCACTGAAATAACGTTGCGCCTTTTTTGTGTCAAAACTTTTGGATCTGCCGAAAATCTGAATGTTCATGGTTCCTCCGAGTGGTGTTGGCTTTTGCGAAGGAGGGACTTAAAGCTCACTTGTGGAGGAAATCACGGGTTTTCCGTCGGCATCAAGTAACACTGTCATGCCGCCCGCGTAGCCGTTAAATCCGAAGACATAATTGACACCGGTCATTTTGTCTACCCAGATTTCCATGCCGTTGATGGCACCTTGTGTGTAGGTTTTGATAAAACGATCTTCTCTCTTTTCTTTTGCCATAGTTATTCTCCTTGTTCAGATTTTATTTTGGTTATGATTCAGAAAATGTTTTTTTACGGCATCAAAGGATTCTCGGCTGATTACGTGTTCAATACGGCAGGCATCCTCGGCGGCGATTTTCTCATCTACACCGAGAGAGATCAGCATATTGGAAAGAACGGTGTGGCGTTCGTAAATTTGTTCCGCCACCTGCTTTCCGGAAGAATTCAGCGTAATGTAGCCATCGGCATCTACCGAAACATATCCTTCTTTTTTCAGAATTCCGATTGCACGGCTGACAGAGGGCTTGGAATAACCGAGCTGTGTTCCGACATCAATTGCCCTGGTTTTTCCGTTCTTTTGCAACAAAACGTATATGGTTTCCAAATACATTTGTCCCGATTCGTGCAAGGTCATAACAATTCCTTCTTTCGTTTTAAAATGCCGGGAAGTGGCAGTGCCAACTTATGATTATTATATCACATTACCAATCGTTTTTCAAGTAAATTTTTAGTATGGATAGTATTCTCTTTGATTGTACTGTTACGAACAAGGATTAAAAACATTGAAAATAGCGGGAAAAAGAAATTTCTCGCTTTTTTTCAAAAAACGTAACTTTTTGTATGTCAATTACGACTATTAAGATGTAAGGGCTTTGCCGAACGGAGAGGAGAGCGGCGTGGAAGACAGTAAAATTGTGGATTTGTTTCAAATGCGTTCCGAAGAGGCGATTTCGGAAACAAAGAAAAAATATGAGAAATATTGCAAATACATAGCAAATAACATTCTGCACGACGAATGGGATTCGGAAGAGTGTGTAAATGACACCTATGTTCATTTGTGGCAACGGATTCCTCCGAACCGACCGGAAAAGCTATCGGTTTTCGCGGCAAAGATTGTTCGCGGATTGGCGATTGACCGCCTGCGCGAAAAATTGGCTCAGAAGCGCGGGTATTCGGAGACCGAACAGATCACCGAAGAACTTGCGGAGAGTTTGTGCGGAACAGAATCGATTGATGAGGAAGACCGAATGTTGTTGCGCGATGCCATAAATCGGTTTCTGGGAGGACTGGAAAAGGAAAAACGCATTATTTTTGTCCGTCGATATTGGTATATGAGTTCCGTGCGAGAAATCGCAAGAGACAGAAAGCTCAGCGAGAGCAATGTAAAAACAACACTTTTTCGTTTGCGTGCAGAGTTGAAAATGTTTTTGGAAAAGGAGGGTTTTGAGGTGTGAAAAAAGAAAATTTACTTGAATTCATAGGTGGGATAGAGGAAGATTTTATAGAAGAAGCCGCACCGAAGACCTTTATTTCAAAGCAACGGTTTCCTGTTCGTTTTCTGTCTGTGGCTGCGTGTTTTCTTGTTGCGGTTGGTGTGGGCACGGGAGTCCTGGCGTGGCAAAATCGTCCGTTTCCCGACCTTTCCGGCAGATACGAGGAAAAATACGTAGCAAAGGACGAAAAAGAAATGACGTCTTTTGTTCAGGTGACCGGAACGACCATTGATGCTTATATGAGTGTAAGTCTTGGCAACCATTCCTACAGGCGAAAAGGTCGTATTCCGGACGAATGTATTTCGGACGTGTTTACGGTTTCGGACATCTTAACTTCCGGTGCGGAGCTTGAGCTGTATAGAGTGAAGAATATTTCCGAGGACTATGCACTCTCTATGAAGGTATGGGACGGAACCTTCGACGTTCTTTTAAGCAGTACCTATCTGCCGGAGACAGTGGGGGAATGGAAAAATGCGATGTCTCCCGAAAAGAACGCGGAAATCACATCGGTACGCTATTCATTTACGGATCAAAACGGCGAAAGAAAGACGGTGGAATTTGAAAATGTGGATCAGAGCCGCATCCATACCGTTCTTTTCGGGAATGAAAGGGCAAAAATCAAGACATTTTCCGACGAACCCGATTCCATTTGCATAACGGTGAAAATGGATATCCCGTCTCTTGCTCTCAAGGATTATGTAATCTGTATTTCGACATCCGGTGACGTATACGCGAAAATGCCGGAGCGTGTCGGAACCTACAGAATAGGAAAGGAGACGGTTCACGGTCTGATAACCTATCTGGCAGAGAATTGTGAAGGAAAAGAATTGATTTATCTACAAAACTGAAAGAAACGAGGAATAAACATGAAAAAGGGAATCGCTTTTATTTTGGCAGTGTTGATGGTTTCTGTGATATTCACAGGATGTGTGTCAAAGGAGAACGGACAAACCGAAGAGGACACGACGAATCGGAATCCTTCCACGACGACAACTTCGCCCGCGGAAACCGAAAAGCCATCTGAACCTGAAGAAAAGAAGACCGCGGCGGAAACGATTGCCGCATATCTGAGAAAACTTCTCAAAGAAAATCAGGGCAAAGAATTGTCGGAAATTATCCGTATGCTTGATATGCTCCCCTGTTTTGATGATTTGGAAACGGAAATGGACGTTTCTCCGTATCCCCAAGGGTATGCTCCTTACATCTATGGATTTGAATACGGAACGGAATTCCCCGAATATGTGCAGTATGGTATGATTTATAATGTTC
>CAKSSY010000123.1 GCA_934489945.1 uncultured Eubacteriales bacterium | reverse complement strand
GCTTGGCAGCCCCTCGCCGGACTTCCCGGCGCAAAACTTCATTTTTGCAGAGACGTTTTTGCGAAAAACTATTGACAATACCTGAATGACAGGTATAAATGTTTGTTTTTAACGAAAAATACCGATGGAGCGAAAGTAGTAGGGGGAAAACGATGCAATCAATTTGGGAAAAAACTGTCGAGATGCCGAAATTTGAACATTTGCGACAGGATGTCAAGACTGACGTATTGGTTATAGGCGGTGGCATGGCAGGAATCCTTTGTGCATGGAAGCTAAAGCAGGACGGTGTTGATTGTATATTGGTTGAGGCGGAAAGAATCGGTAGTGGAATTACGCAAAACACCACAGCCAAAATCACATCTGAACATGGTGCGATTTTTGATACCATGTTGAAACGTTTCGGAATTGAAAAGACAAAAAAATATCTGGAAGCAAATGAAGTGGCAATCGAGCAGTATCGCTGTTTGTGCAATAAAATCGACTGTGATTTTGAATCAAAGAACGCATTTGTTTATTCGATCGACAACAGAGCAAAGATCGAAAAGGAAGTTGCCGCACTGGAAAAAGTGGGATTTCCGGTACGTTTTTCCGAGAACTTGCCACTACCGTTTCCCACAGTCGGTGCAATAGAATTTCGTAATCAAGCTCAGTTTCACCCTCTTCGTTTTCTTTCGGAGATTGCAAAGGAATTGAAAATATTTGAAAAAAACAAGGGTGCGGGAATTGATTGGAAACATTGCTGTGACGGATTACGGAAAAATCTATGCTCAAAAAATCATTGTAGCAACTCACTTTCCGTTTCTCAATAAGCATGGTTTGTATTTTCTGAAGATGTATCAGCATCGCTCTTATGTGATAGCACTTTCCAACGCTTGTGACATCGGCGGGATGTATGTGGATGAAGCATCGGATAGAATGTCCTTTCGGAATACCCGGGAATATCTGTTACTCGGAGGCGGAGAACACAGAACCGGAAAAAAAAGGGGTGCT
The DNA here is from genome assembly GCA_934489945.1 of uncultured Eubacteriales bacterium. GTDB lineage: Bacteria > Bacillota > Clostridia > Oscillospirales > CAG-272 > RGIG8775. The sequence goes on along the minus strand of CAKSSY010000123.1, from coordinate 2,301 downwards.
TATGAGGAGATAGAGAAACTTGCCCGAAATTATTATCCGAATTCTGTTGTCAAATCACGTTTTGCAACACAGGATTGTATGACTCTTGATGGAATTCCATATATCGGAAGATATTCCGCCAATACGGAAAATTATATGTTGCAACGGGGTTCAATAAATGGGGAAAGACATCTTCCACGGTATTCGCTATGCTTTTATCTGATTTGGTGCAGGGAAAAGAAAACCCATATGAGGAGATTTTTTCAACGTCAAGGGGAATTTTTCGCCCTCAGCTCGCTGTAAATGGTTTTGAGGCGGTTGTCAATCTTCTTACACCAACTGCAAGGAGGTGTCCACATCTCGGATGTGCTTTGAAATGGAACAAACAGGAACATTCATGGGATTGCCCGTGCCACGGTTCACGTTTCACCAAAGAAGGGAAACTGCTTGACAATCCCGCCACCGGAAATTTGAAAAACAGTCGTGGGGGTAGATAGATTGAAAAAGTTATCAACGTTGCTCCCATTTGATGTTTTTGTAAAATATGATGGAAATTACCATTGCAATTGTCCAGCCGATCGGCCATGAAATCCAGATGCCTGTTGCACCGAGAACGGTACGTGAGAGAACTTCCGCCAATGCAACACGTATAAACAAATCTGTAAAGGTTGCAATCATAAATTTTTTCATCATGCCCGCACCGCGGAGAATGCCATCCGAAACGAGTTTTGACGCGACGATGAAGTAGAACGGAGAAACAATGCTCAGGAATAGAACTCCGGTTTCCATTGCCGTTCCTGTCGGACTTTCAAGAAAAATATAGACGAGACGATGCCCGGCAAATTCATAGAGTAGGACAAGCGGAATACAAAGTGACCAGACGAATTTCAGTCCGGCACGGAATCCTGCCTTGATACGGTCATATTTTTCCGCACCGAGGTTCTGTGCGGTGAAATTGGATATGCCGTTTCCGAGTGTAGTCAGAGAAGTAATGACCATGTTGTTCAGTTTGATTGATGCGGAATATCCCGCCATAACAGCCGGACCAAAGTTGTTGATGAGGCTTTGAATTACAATGTTGCCGACGGAGATAAAACTTTGTTGCAGAATACTCGGCACTGCAATCACGGCGAAATTGCCGAGGTGATGCCATGAAAAGATTGGAATTTTTTCTTCTGTCTGAATAGTGCGAAATCTGAAAAATATTACGATCAATGCCAGAACGCAACTTATTCCCTGACAGAGAAAGGTTGCCCACGCCACCCCTGCAACGCCCATATCAAACGCAGTGACAAAGAGAATGTCCACGCCAATGTTTGAAAGCGACGAACAGGCGAGGAAAATGAAAGGTGTTTTTGAGTCACCAAGTGCCGAAAATATACCGGTTGCTACATTGTAGAGAAAAACAAACGGCAATCCAAAAATGTAAATATCGAGATACAGCTTGGAATCTGCAAAAACTTCATCCGGGGTTTTTATCAGATGTAAAAGTCCGTCACAAAAAGCAATGCCGATCACCATCAGAAAAATACAAAGAACACTGCTGGCAATCAACGCCGTATAGACTGCACTTTTAAGGTCTTTATAATTCTTTGCACCGAAAAGTTGTGCCGCAAGCACGGAACAGCCGATGTTGCAACCGAATGCGAAAGCAATGAAAATGAGAGTGATTTCGTAACTGTTTCCAACTGCCGCGAGCGCATTGTCCCCAATGAATTTTCCTGCGACAAAACTGTCGGCAATATTGTAAAGCTGTTGAAAGAGAATGCTACCGAAAAGCGGCAGGCAGAATTTGCACAGAACTTTTTCCGGTTTTCCGGTTGTCAGATCTTGGTTTATCATAGGCTTTCCTCCGGTTATCTGTCCGAATGTTTCAAAGTTTTGAAAAAACATAGAGATATGCTTGACTTTTCATTACTCACATAGTATAATCCAATCACTGGTATATGTAAAATCTCTATTTTATATGATTGCCATGTTGATAATGAATTTCAGATATGTGAGGGGAAGAATGTACATCAGCTATGACTATTATCGAATCTTTTATTATGTGGCAAAATGCGGCAATGTAACGCAGGCGGCAAAAATTCTGCTGAATAATCAGCCGAACCTGACCAGAGCGATAAAAGCATTGGAAAGTGAACTCGGTTGTCCACTCTTTATTCGTAACAATCGAGGGATGAAACTGACTCCCGAAGGGGAAAGATTGTTTGAACATATCTGCATTGCGTTTGAAAGCATAGAAGCGGGTGAAGCGGAAATTGCAGAAAGTCGCAGTTTGGCAAAAGGTTCGGTTTTTGTTGCGGCAAGTGAGATTGCCCT
>CAKSSY010000122.1 GCA_934489945.1 uncultured Eubacteriales bacterium | reverse complement strand
ACTCCACCTTTTTGTTTCCGGTAACGACCGCCGCCATTTTGAGATCAATTTCCTTATCCACGGGAATACAGAACACAACAACTCCCGTCTTGTCTCCTTTTGCCGTCAGCGTTTTGAACACCTGACAAAACGGCAATCCGATCTGCGACGCAATATGCACACCGGAAAGATCGTTTTCATCCACAACATATTCCTTCACCTCATAGGCAATTTTTGCCGCATCAAGACGGCGCATGGCATTGGTTTTATTCATTCAGTATTGCTTTCCTTCCTCAATCATTTCCCTTGCCGCGGTACGTTGCACCTCGGTAACGTCAATTCCGCCGAGAATCCGTGCAATTTCATCCACCCTGCCTTCTGCGTCAAGCGGAACCACTTCGGTCTGCGTTCTATTGTCCACATCGTGCTTGGCGATCAAAAAATGTTCGTCGGCAATCGACGCAATCTGTGCCGAATGCGTAACGCAGATCACCTGTGCAGAACGGGATATTTCTTTCAGTTTTATGCCGACTTTGCGGGATGTCTTGCCCGAAATCCCGGTATCCACTTCATCAAAAATAACCGTTCCGACACCGTCTTTGTCCGAAAGGACACTCTTCAGAGCAAGCATGATACGTGAAAGTTCGCCTCCGGACGCAATTTTTTCAAACGGCATCATGGGTTCTCCTGCATTGGGAGAAATCAGAAACTCCACGTTGTCAGCACCATCCGAACGGAGTTTTTCGGCAGGAGTAATAGAGATGGAGAACCGAACCTTCGGCATATCGAGAAAGGTAAGCGTATCTCTCACGCCGCAAACAATCCTTTCGGACGCTTCAAAGCGTCTCTTCCGGATGGCATCGGCAAGTTCCGATGCCCGTTTTGCATAATCATCCTGCTCCTTCACAAGATCCTCACGGATACTGTCCGCGTTATCAATCGTTTCCAGTTGTTCCATAGCCTTCTGCCGAAACGCCAGAACCGTTGCAACATCCGCACCATACTTACGTCGCAACTTAGCAATCATATCCAAGCGTTCCTCTATACGGTTAAGCCTACGGGTAGGATCCTCCTCTTCCCCAGCATAATCACGAACCGACTCGGCAATATCCTCTATCTCATATCGAAACTCTGCAAGCCTTTCTGCTCCCTCTGCCGCTTGCGGCACAAACTCTCCGATTTTCTCCAATGCCGTCGCCGCACGGTCAAGCAAAACCGTTACACTTTTCTCACCGCCATGAAGCGCATGATAAGCAAGATGTGCTTGGGTGTGAATCTTTTCAAGATTGGACAGCTTCTTGGACTCTGCCTCCAATATCTCTTCCTCGCCCTCTTTGAGCTTTGCGGCACCGATTTCCTCAATCTGATATTTCAGCATATCCCGCATTCGCAGATTTTCGGCAACTGTCGCATCAAGACGCTCCAGTTTTTCACGCACCTCAAGATACGCATGATAAACCCCGGAATATTGATCCAGCAAAAGCGTATTTTCGGCATACGCATCCAGAATTTCGATCTGTGAGGATTTTTGCAAAAGGCGTTGATTGTCATTCTGCCCGTGAATATTGATAAGCAAGCGGCAAATTTCCTTTTGCAATGTCTGCGTCACGGTTCTGCCGTTAATGCGGATCGTATTTTTTCCGTCACGGGTAAGCGTTCTTGAGATCATGACGGAATCATCACATTCAATTCCGTAATTGTCAAGCAGACACTTCACCGCGTCACCGCAAGAAGAAAAAACAGCACTTACCCCCATTTTATCTTCGCCCGTTCGAATCATTTCCCGTGAAACGCGATTACCGGAAAGCATATTGATGCTGTCAATGATAATGGATTTTCCCGCGCCGGTTTCTCCGCTGAGCACGGTAAACCCCTTTTCAAAATCAATATCCACCGTCTTAATTACCGCAGCATTTTCAATATGAAGCGATTGAAGCACTCTTCTGCCCTCCCCGTTTGATTTTTTATACAATCCCGGTCATTTTTTTCATGCTTTCGCAAAAGCCGGCAGCATTGTTTTTGTCCCTTGCCACCGCAATAATCGTATCGTCCCCGGCAACCGAGCCCAATATCTCCCATTCCTTCATAGAGTCAATTCCAGCCGCAACTGCCTGTGCCATACCGGGATGAGTCTTGATGATGACCAGGTTATCGGCACAATCCACACCGACGACCGATCCGGAATACGGATTCCAGATTCCAGACACCACGCCTCCGTCCGTAATATTATAATGATATTTCCCGTTTTTCCCCAACACTTTGGAAATCTTCAACTCCCGTATATCGCGTGAAACCGTTGCCTGTGTTGTATGAAAACCCTCGCGTTCCAAATGCTCAATCAGCTCGTCCTGCGTTTCAATCACAAAGTGAGAGATAAGTTCCTTGATTTTTTCCTGTCTTTTATTTTTCACGATCGGATTTCCTTTCAGTTGTTTTTCTGGCGCAGTTTGTCATAGAAACTACGCTCCTTAACACGTACAATAGAAGTAACGAGGTTGGATTTTGTAATCCGAACCACATCGTTCCGCATAAGTTCAAAATTGATTCTGCCATCCAACGTAAGATACAACACCTTTTCCCGCCGGCAGATATGTTTGACTTCTATCACCGCCGTATCCGGAAACAAAATCGACCTTGCCAGTGTAAAATGCGGACAAATCGGTGTCACGCAGAAGCAGGACAAACGCGGGTCGGCAACCGGTCCCCCCGCCGACAACGAATATGCCGTAGAACCGGTCGGCGTACTAATAATCAATCCGTCGGCACGGTAAGTATTGATGGGAATTCCTCCCTCACTGAGTTGAAGATCAATAATCCGGGCGATGGATCCATTGGAAATCACCGCATCATTCAATGCAAAAGCCGCACGGGTTCCTTTTCCCGTTGCACTGACAACCTCAGCATTCAACATGGCACGCCGATCCAACTTATAGTCTCCGGTCATGACCTTGTCAAGAAGATCCAACTCATTCATTTCCAATTCTGCCAAATATCCGACCCGACCCATATTGATTCCGAGAATCGGCGTTCCCCGAAACGCAGCATTCCGTGCCGATTCCATGATTGAACCGTCGCCACCGAGAACAACAATCAGATCGGCGGTATTATAGATATTCGTCGGTGTATCAAAAATCAGGTTCGGACGCCGGCGGAACATCCTCTCGATTCTGTCGCGGTATCCGAGAGGGACCACTATCTTGCAATTATATTTTTTCAGTCGCTCCGCAACCGCCATAGCAGCCACAGACTTTTCGCCAATATTATAATTGGTGATCAAAGCAACTCTCATGCTTTATTTCCTCCGTTCCGGGTTCTTCTCCGAC
>CAKSSY010000121.1 GCA_934489945.1 uncultured Eubacteriales bacterium | reverse complement strand
TTCATTTTCCATAATTTTACAGAATTTTTCGCTTGTTTTATCAGGCAGCTGCCTTTCTTTAATGACACCGCCCGGCTTCACGTCATTTACAATCGCATCAATAGCCTTCTTTGCGAATCTGTCATAAATAGGATAAGAACCTCTTGATATAAAATACATCAAGGTAATAAGATACACCGTTCCGATACCTTTGACACTCTGTTCACGCAACTTACAAAGAACATTTTGCGGGGCTTCTGATACTTCCTTTTCCAAAGACTCGATATTTTTTGAAATATAACTCGATATTTTATTTATATCACATTCACCAATTTTTGGCCGGAACACCTTGCCGGAAGTCTCTGCATTGCTCCAATCTTTCGCGTAAACAAACTCCCTTTTCTTTTCACTTTCATAATGCTTGATTTTTCCTATTTTCCATGCCAAAATATGCACTACATCAATAGGAGTTTTAATGCCATATTTTAAAACTTTTTCAATTTCCTCTTCCGCATATCTGCTGTTTTGTCCAACCCCATTGACAATTCTTTTGTTGCCAATGAAGTAACTGTCACCGTAAATCTTAACAAACTGTTCCTTACAAATTTCTGTTCCGTTAATATCATAAAATTTCATCTTGTATTCTCCTTATATCATTGTTCTGTTGCCTTTTTCTTCTTTGCATATCGTTTATAGAAAACAGCCGTAATCCTTTCAAACTACGGCTGTTTTTCGGATAATTCAATTATTTACGATAAGAAATCTTTGGTTTTATGAAATTGATATCGTTATTGTCTTACCCAATCTTGAGTATACCAACTCTTCTTTTCAAAATAGGTTTTTTGTAAACGCATATCCTTTTTACTTTTTAAATATCCCTTTGATCTTATCCACCTGTTGTTTTAATATATCATCTTGAGTATTTGCTTTTTCAAAATCAATTGTTTCCAAATTTCTTTCATTATCCTTAAGCCATTGAGCAATTGTCTTTTTCTTTTCTTCTTCTGAAATTGAATCGTTCTGAATAAGATCATAAATCTTTTGCTTGAGATTCGCATTGTCCGCATTAAGTGTCTCCATCTCAGCTGTTGCTTTGTTTCTTCGACGTATTGCCAGAATAAATTCATATATGCAAAAAGCAAGTCCACATACCGAGATCAATAAGAAAAACACACTAACGCCTAATCCTTTTCCAACTATTGATAAAGACATTGCTAAAAGAGCAAAGAAAAAAATCAATATTGAAATAGCAATCATACCAAACAAAAACCACTTCTTTTTTTTATGATTTTCTTTAATTTCAGACTGAATTTTTTCCAGTCGTTCTTTAATGGAATTGTCAACCGGATGCTCTCCCAGAACAGCATCGTCTATTGAGTTTCCTCCGCTCATCAAGCAATCATACTCCTTGCCCTCATATTCGTAAAAAATATGATAAACCCCTAAAAAGTAGGTTTTTCGGGACACATCAAGAATATTGCTTCTTACGGACAGGTTTTCATATCTGTTGCCGGGAACATCGCGAGAAGCAACAACACTTATGTCGTTTTGTCCCATATTTTCTGCTTGCGCTTTGGCAGAATCTGCGGATATTTTTTCGTGTATAAGCTGAAAATCGTTGAAGTAGTCTTGCTTGACCTCCATTAATTGGGAATCGTCAAAGCGGTCAATCCAATTGATTAATGATTGCCCCTTTCCCGTCCAAATTCTCTCAGAAAAACATGTTGGTTCAACAACCCCGTATGTCTGCTGAACATTGTCAATAACGGTTCTTCTTTTCGTATCGTATACCGTTCTTGTCATAGGTTTGCGGTAATGATCAATAGTACGCCCATTTCTAACTTCAACATCTCTTCCGGAACTTTTATGTTCTTTGCCTTGATAATCGATGTATACTGTTTCCTCACGCGCAACCTGATATTCTTCCACGTGTTCCCAATAACTCGTTGCTTGCCATTCCGCTTCGCAAGTCACCGAAAAAACAGCTATCGGATAATATTCCTTAACTATTTTAATCAATCTGGCTCTGTACGACACATCCAAAGGCGCTTTTTCATCCTTCATGAGAAGACATAACCAGTCCTGTTTTATCTGTTCCTCATCCCTGAGGAATTTTGTAACAATCAACTTTTCGTCCATTTTTTATTCTCTCCTTTTATTTTTTACTTTTTTCGCATATTCGGTTGCGAGAAGAAAGCAGGTTATCTATGTTTTCGATTTTTTGGAGCAAATCATCATCTCCGAGTGTCCGGATACTGTTTTTTAAATCATCAATGGCATTTTTAATCACAACTTCCGATTCTTCGGTTTCAGGAGAAGAAACAGGGTCGCTGTACTTGAATTTATTCACGAGTTTCGCAAGAACAGGTCTGGCTTTCTCGCTTTTGCATAAATCGAGGACATCCGCAATGTCTGTTTGAAAAAACATGACCGTTTTGGTCTCTTCGTATGTTTTGTTGTCGATCTCCTCAATTATATCTCGCGCATTATCGGTTGTGATGCAACCGATTGCGGCAGCCCCTCCCAGCAAAACAGAGAGAAGAAAACCAACCCAAAACGGAACGTCAACAAAGGCGCCGATAATATAGATAACAACAGTTAACGCAAGCTGAATTACGACATATAAAACACCTATGCGAAAAACAGAAAATCCGTAAAATTTGCTCATCAAATCTTTCGTATTCTTAAATGCAAGCAAGCAGATATAAGCGCCGGAAGCAATCGAAATCAAGGAAAATGCAAACATCGTCCAAGAAGCGCCGGGCTTCTTAAAAGGTATTATCAAAGTAGTCAAAACAAGAACAGCCGCAATTATACCGAAAATGGCAATCCCTGATTTTTGTCTTTTGTTAAGCTTCATATTAACCCTCCTTTCCGGTTCCGCAGTCGGGACAGAATTTCGAGGTTATATTCTTATGCCCGCAGTTTTGGCAGTCCCAAGACGCAGGAGAAACAGGACGCGGTGCCCCGCAGTCAGGACAGAATCTGCTTGTAATACCCTTACAACCGCAAGGACAATCCCAGCCACTGGTAGGTTGAGGACGTTGCTCCGGCTTCCGAGCGCCGCAATCCGGACAGAATCCTGATGTAATGCCGGTTTTACCGCAGCTGCAGTTCCACGTCTGGCTTATTGCCCCGCCGACCGCGCCGCCGATTTGTTTTCCCATATCAACGGAACTGCCGAGCACGGGAGAGATCATATCTTTAGTCGCCCCAATTACAGTTGCCATTGTTCCAAGTTCCAATCCAAATCCCATAACGCTTCCGAGTGTGCTGCCTATGCCACCAACTCCACCGGAGGCACCGGAAGCAGACGCACCTGAGCCACCATTTTCGCCGCCCGTTCCGGGCAACCCGTGTTGCATCGCCGAAAGACCGATTTCGCGTTGTGTTTCTTGAGCGTATGTATAACCCTTTGCGTGCATTTCTTCTGCT
>CAKSSY010000120.1 GCA_934489945.1 uncultured Eubacteriales bacterium | reverse complement strand
TGGTCGTGTTCCCGGAAGGAAAAACGCTTGGGCAACTTTCCGAAAAAGAGGATACTCAGATACGGGCGGCAATTGCGGAGTTGCGCCGCAAAAACTCATAATCAAGCGGACCGATGACCCGCATAACCGTCATCGGAGAAATGGAATAACGATATGGCTACAAAGAAGAAAATGTTGTATACGCAGGAAGGATATGACCTGCTTGTCAAGGAACTGAATTATCTCAAGGGAGATAAACGCGAGGAGATCAAAGAGGCAATTGCTGTGGCACGATCTTTCGGCGATCTTTCCGAGAACGCGGAATACGATGAAGCAAGAAACGATCAGGCGAAAACCGAGGCAAGAATCAGAGAACTGGAAGAACTGATTGAAAATGCCGTGATAGTGGACGAGGAATCCATTGACGTTTCCATTGCCAATATCGGTTCAACGGTCCGGGTTCTTAATATGGAAGACAATGAGGAAATCGAGTACAGTATTGTCGGTTCGATTGAAGCGGATCCGTTTGCCAATAAAATTTCGGACCAATCCCCGATTGGCAGAGGGCTTGTCGGAAGCAAGAGCGGAGATGTTGTTGAGATTGAGGCACCCGGTGGCATTATCAAACTCAAAGTTCTTGATGTGACAAGAAAATAACAAAGGAAGGAAAGATATAATGACAGAGGTAAACGAAGCTGTAAATGAGACAACCGAGCAGGATCTGGGCGAAGTTCTGCGGATTCGCCGCGCAAAGCTGAAGGAACTTGTCGATGCGGGACAGGATCCTTTTCAGAAAGTCAAATTTGATTTTGACGCTTACTCCGCGGATATTAAGGAAAACTTTGAAACCTATGAAAACAAGGATGTAGCCATCGCGGGCAGAATTATGAGTCGCCGTGATATGGGAAAGGCGAACTTTATTGATGTTGCCGATGGCAAGGGAAGAATCCAGTGCTATATCAAAATTGACGATGTGACTCCTGAGGTTTTTGAGCAGTATAAGAAGTGGGATATCGGCGATATTGTCGGTATTCACGGTTTTGTTTTCCGCACCAGACGAGGCGAAATTTCGGTTCATGTCAAAAAAATCGAATTGCTTTCCAAGTCACTTTTGCCGCTTCCCGAAAAATTTCATGGATTGACCAATACCGATTTGCGTTATCGTCAAAGATATGTGGATCTGATTGTGAATCCCGAGGTTAAGAATACCTTTATAAAACGCAGTCAGATTTTGAAGGAAATTCGCAATTATTTGGACAATAAGGGATTTCTCGAAGTGGATACCCCTATTTTGACGCCGTTTGAGATCGGTGCTTCTGCCCGTCCTTTTGTGACACATCATAATACGTTGGATATGGATATGTATCTTCGTATTGAGACCGAGCTCTATCTGAAACGCCTGATCGTCGGTGGTATGGACAGAGTATATGAGGTGGGTCGCATTTTCCGGAACGAGGGCATGGATACCAAACATAACCCTGAATTTACCACGATTGAACTGTATCAAGCATATACCGATTATAAGGGCATGATGGATCTGGTGGAAGAGCTTTATAAATTGCTTGCCGAAAAGATATGCGGGACACTTGATATTACCTATCAGGGGACCGAAATCCATATGGGTCAGTGGGAACGCCTGACAATGGTGGAAGCAGTCAAGAAGTATTCCGGCTGTGACTATTATGATTGGAAAACCGACGCAGACGCGAGAGAATGTGCCAAGAAGATGCATGTGGAGGTTCCGGCAGATGCTACGAAGGGAACGGTTCTCGCTGAATTGTTTGATGCGTATGTGGAGGAAAAACTGATTCAGCCGACCTTTATTTACGATTATCCCGTTGAAAACAGTCCGCTTGCCAAGAGAAAGGCAAGTGAGCCCGCATTTACCGAGCGATTTGAGTATTTCATCAATGCAACCGAGTATGGCAATGCCTTCAGTGAATTGAATGATCCGATTGACCAGAAGGAGAGATTTGAAAGACAGGTTGCCATAAAACGTGCCGAGGATCCCAATACTACGGCACAGGTCGACTACGATTATGTTACAGCACTGGAATATGGGCTTGCTCCAACCGGTGGTCTCGGTTTCGGGATTGACCGTTTGGTAATGCTTTTGACCGACAGTGCGTCAATTCGTGACGTGCTTTTGTTCCCCACAATGAAGCCGTTGGACTCTGACAAGAAGGTTTCCAAGGAAGTTTCTGCTCCTGCGGAGGCTACTCAGGCGGCTCCTGAAGCCCCCGAAAAAATTGATTTTTCCAATGTGGAGATCGAGCCGCTGTTCAAGGATTTCGTGGATTTTGACACCTTCGCCAAGTCCGATTACCGGGCTGTGAAGGTCAAGGAATGCGAAGCCGTGAAGAAGTCCAAAAAGCTCTTAAAGTTCGTTCTGGACGACGGAACCGGTACAGACAGGGTCATTTTGAGTGGTATTCACGAATACTATGAGCCTGAAGAGCTGGTTGGTAAGACCTGCATCGCCATTACCAATCTGCCTCCGAGAGCGATGATGGGCATTGACTCCTGTGGAATGTTGATTTCCGCCGTTCATCACGAAAATGGCGAAGAAAAGCTGCATTTGCTGATGGTTGATCCTCACATTCCGGCAGGCGCAAAGCTGTATTGATCTCTCTAAAATGGCGATGCTTACGCCAAAATGTGATTGAAATTGTGCGATTGTATACAAGTTTCAATAGCATACGATAAGTTTATATGATTTTAGCCCGCTGATTTCAGTCAGCGGGCTTTTTATATCTACATAATGGATGCAATGATGTCTTGATTTTGACAATTCAATCGTTGTGTTATATCATTTATATCGTAAAAACGGGGAATCGACACAATTCTGACATTGCAATATATCATCCTTCTATGTTATGATAAGAAAAAGTGATGTTTGGCATGAAAAGTGAATTCAGGAGGCAGAATGAGACACATTTACAATTTTGACGGCGGATGGAGATACCACGCCGAGGTTCCGGGTGAGAACGAAGTTTCACACACATATGGTGCGATGTACGTCAGTGCCAAAACCGAGCGTATCAAAGCCGGTCCCGGTGCGTATAAGTATTTCGATTCGCCAAATTCATGGGATTTTGAAGGCGTAATTCCGAATATCCGGTGGGAGAGTGTAACGATTCCGCACGACTATATCATCTCACAAACACCGGATCCAACGGAGTGTCCCGCAACGGGATTTTTCCATTATCACAATGCGTGGTACCGCAAGCATTTCAGCGTAGGAGAAGAAAACAGGGGCAAACGTATTACGCTCTTGTTTGATGGTGTGAGTGGAAACAGCACGGTCTATCTGAATGGCTGTCTGATAAAATATAACCATTGTGCGTATACGCCGTTCGAGGTTGACATCTCCGATTACGTGTTTTTTGATAAGGAAAATGTGATTGCGGTATATATTGTTTACTACGACTTCAACAAGATTTCTACCGACTATGGTGATGGATATATCGATCTTTCAAAGCCGTGGTGGAATCAAAC
>CAKSSY010000119.1 GCA_934489945.1 uncultured Eubacteriales bacterium | reverse complement strand
TCGAAGGACTTAGCATTTTAATGAAATTGTTTGAACGAATGAGAGGAAAAAATGTTGAATAAGGCGGAAAAAATAATAAGGTATTTGGGATTATATAAGCTGTGGTTTTTTCTTTTTGAAAGAAAATATCAATTGGACAGAATTGATTTGAAAAATACAAAAAAAGAACTTGAAGAATACTGTCACAATGTAAAGGTATCATGCATTCATGATTATACAATGAATACGAATGAGCTGAAGGCATCGATAATTGTACCCGCGTATAATGCTGAAAGCTATATAAAACACTGCTTGAATTCGCTGATATCGCAAGAAACGGTATATAGCTATGAAATAATTGTTGTTAATGATGGCTCTACAGATGGCACTTTGGAACTACTGAATCATGTTAAAAGCGATAAATTGCGAATTATAGATAAGCCTAATGGGGGTATTTCGAGTGCACGTAATGCAGGCGTTATGAATGCAGTAGGTAAGTATCTGATTTTTTGCGATGCTGATGATTACATGGATGTAGGTGCGGTTCAACATTTGATTGAAAAAGCAGAACAGACGGATGCTGATATTGTCGAAGGATTATTTCGCTACATATCTGAAAACGGTCGAGTTGGCCGGATTGTGAAGCATAAAGGCACAAAGAAAAAATTCGTGAATACATTTGGTGTCCCGTGGGGTAAATGTATAAGAAAATCCCTATTTCAAGGAATATGTTTTCCAGAGGGTTATTGGTTTGAAGACTCAATAATTCATCAAATCATTTTACCACGAGCAAACAAGATAGAATGGATTGAAGATGTTGTTTATTATTATAGGACGAACAGCAATGGTGCGACATCGAGTTCTGCCGGAAATCCAAAGTGCATTGATTCGTTATGGATTTCAATTTCTTTACTTGAGGACAGAAGAAAACTTGGTCTTGATGATACGTTAGATTATTACCAGTACATGCTTAACATGTTGCGTTTAGGATTTCATAGAACGGAGTTGCTGCCAGATAGAATTAGGAGAAATTTCTATTACGAATATGCGGCTTTTCTAAATAGCAACTTTAAAACACGAAAATTTGGATTGAGTGAGTTGGATTTTGCAAATATGCAAGGTTTAATTACGAATGTCAACTATTCAAAATATTGTGAGTATTTTAGTAGAACATAATTTATGGAGGAATTTAAAATGTCAGCATTTGATAACGCAACCCTTATGATCACCGGTGGTACCGGTTCCTTTGGTTCCACGGTCCTGAAGCACTTCCTGGATTCCGATTTGAAGGAGATCCGCATCTTCTCCCGTGACGAGAAGAAGCAGGATGACATGCGCCATGTCCTTCAGGCGAAGTACCCGGAACATGCAAAGAAAGTAAAGTTTTATATTGGCGATGTCCGCAACCCGCAGTCCGTTCGTGACGCAATGCCGGGTGTCGATTACATCTTCCACGCGGCTGCCCTGAAACAGGTTCCGTCCTGCGAGTTCTTCCCGATGCAGGCCGTTCAGACGAATGTGATCGGTACGGATAATGTACTGCATGCGGCAATCGATGCCGGTGTAAAACGTGTTGTCTGCCTGTCTACTGATAAAGCTGCTTACCCCATCAACGCCATGGGCATCTCCAAGGCCATGATGGAGCATGTTATTTATGCCAATGCCCGTGTTGCTGCGGAACGTGGTGGGACAACCATCTGCTGCACCCGTTACGGCAATGTCATGTGCAGCCGTGGCAGTGTTATCCCGTTATTCATTGATCAGATCAAGGCAGGGAACCCGATCACGATCACCGATCCGAACATGACCCGTTTCCTGATGAATCTGGATGAAGCAGTCGATCTCGTTATGTTTGCCTTCCAGCATGCAAACCCGGGCGATCTGTTCATTCAGAAAGCAGATGCTTCTACGATCGGAGATCTGGCAAAGGCAGTCCAGCAGCTGTTTGGTGATACCGGTACGAACATCATCGGCACCCGCCATGGTGAGAAGCTGTTCGAGACCCTGATGACTCGTGAGGAGCGTTTGCGCAGTGAGGATATGGGACACTACTTCCGTGTGGCGGCCGATAACCGTGACCTGAATTACGATAAATTTGTAGTGAAGGGCGAAGTACATACGATGGCGGATGAATCTTACACTAGCCATAACACCGAACGTCTGGATGTGGAAGGCACTGTGAAGAAGATCCTGACGACCGAATACGTACAGAACGCATTGAAGGGGATTCCCAATGATTGAGCGGGAAACAAAGAAGGGCAAGCTGCTGTTGGTTGGAGCCGGTGGTTTTGGTCGTGTCGTGTCTGAGCTGGCAACGAAACAGTATGATTGTGCCTTTGTAGATGATGGTGTTCCGACTGGAACCATCGTATGCGGTGTTCCGGTGATCGGTGCGATCTCCGATCTGCCGGAATTGCGGAGATGCTATGACGCTCTGATCGTAACGATTGGAAACAATCAGCTCCGGGAAAGGATCTATGAAAAGGCGGAAGTGCTCGGCTATACCTTTCCGAATGTCATTTGTGACAGCGCTTACATCAGTCCCTATGCAAAGGTAGGGCATGGATGTGTTCTGCTGCAGAATGCCGTTATCCAGAATGGTGCGTCTGTTGGAAATGGTGTGCTGTTAAATCCCGGCGTGGAGATCCATCACGACAGCTTTGTGGATGATAATGCCTTAATCTATACCAACTCTGTTGTCCGCACAATGGCAAGCGTCGGGAAACGTGTCCGCATTGGAAGTAATGTAACGATCAGCAACGATGTAGTTGTTTCGGATGACTCTGATATTCCAAATGGCGAAACACTATAAGAAATGACACAATGATACAAGAAAAGCACTGTGGAACCGATCAGAAGTGATCTGTTCTGGAGGGAGACACGAAATGAATATTCTAGTAACCGGTGCAAAAGGTATGGTGGGTACCGCACTTGTAAATAACTTAAAAAATCTCCGGGACGGAAAGAATAAAACACGCCCGGAATTACAGATCGAAGAAATTTATGAATATGACTTGGATTCCACACCAGAGGAGTTGGATGCCTACTGCGCAAAAGCGGATTTCGTATTCAACCTGGCAGGTGTGAATCGCCCGGAGAATCCGGAAGATTTTATGAAAGGCAACTTTGGATTTGCTTCGGATTTGCTGAACTGTCTGAAAAAACATGAAAATAAAGCAACCATCATGCTGTCCTCTTCTATCCAGGCAACACTGGCAGGACGTTTCGGAAACAGTGAGTACGGCCGCAGCAAAAAAGCCGGGGAGGAATTATTCTTTGACTATGCGAAAGAAAACGGTGCAAAGGTTGCCGTTTATCGCTTCCCGAATCTCATGGGACACAGCCGCCCGAAGTACAACAGTGCTGTCAGCACCTTCTGCTGGGCAGTGGCAAATGACGAACCGTTCACAGTGAATGACCGCAGTACAGAATTGGAACTGCTTTATATCGATGATCTGATCGAGGGCATGTTTGATCTTCTGGAAGGAAACGAACAGCATTGTGAGTTCGACGGAGTTGAGAC
>CAKSSY010000118.1 GCA_934489945.1 uncultured Eubacteriales bacterium | reverse complement strand
CCGATTTTTTCAAAAAGCGGCACGTTCCCCCGTTCTCTGTTCATTCTCCGTTCATTTTGCAAGATATTCCTCAAGGCACAGCTTGCGGGAATATATCTCATAAGCAACTTCACGTCCGACAAAACGATAATGCCATGGTTCATAGTCATATCCGGTTGTTTCCACCTTATCGGCAGGAAAACGCAGAATAAATCCGAATTTCCACGCGTTTTCGCACAACCACGCATAAACGGGATAATCGGCAAAACTCTCGTCAAGTTCGCGCATCGGGTCTATCATCAGGTCGACGCAAAGCCCTGTCTGATGCTCACTGGTACCGGGTGCTGCCGAATAGCGCAAAACCTTTTCCCGCGCCTCCGCGTCCGAAAGTGACCGGTCGGCATTTTTTTCCACACTCATATAATACGAAAACAGTGATGACTGGTAGGAATACGATCGATACGCACTCGTTACATAGATCCCGCGAAACCCCTCCGCACGCATCTCCAAAAACATTGCCTCCAATGCCCGCTCGGCATCGGCGCGAAGCTCAATGGACTTTCGCGCATCCAGCACCGAAACCAGATCATCCGGTCGCATATTCTCATCCACCGGGTGTGTCTTGTTTACCAAAATAAGATACTCTTCACAATTTTTTGGATTCATAGCATCCTCATACGCCGAAAGATCTGCCCGAAAACTCACTGCAGGAACGGTCGGCTTGGTTTCCGGTAGAGATTCGGTATCTGTCGTCCCGGTTCCATCGGATAACGTCGGAAGAGGCTCGTCCTTTCCCGGCAAAACGATAAGAAGAACCAAAAGAACCGCAAGAATCGCCGTAGCAATGAGCAGAGGAACAAAATAATTATGCTCCCAGATTTTTCTTCCTTGCTGTCTTTCCATTATACCACCCGGTAACCTGCGTCCGCAACTGCCTTTCCGGCATCGGCAAGCACAAAACCGTCTCCGATCTCAAGCGTCGCTTTCTTCCCCGCAAGGTCAACCCTTACACTCTTAACGCCGCTCACGCCCTCAAGTGCTTTTTTTACATGGGCAACGCAATGTTCACACATCATACCCTCTATTTTGATTTCGATTGTTTTCATCTTTTATCCTCTCCTTCGATTTTTGATAACGGAATATTTTCCGGCTTAAAAGAACGCAGACGAAGCGAATTCGTCACCACACAGACCGATGACAGACTCATCGCCGCAGCACCGATCATAGGTGTCAAAGCAATCCTGAATGCCGGATACAAAATACCCGCGGCAATCGGAATTCCGATGCTGTTGTAAATGAGAGCCCAAAACAGATTTTGCCTGACACAACGCATCGTTCGCCGGCTGATTCCGACAGCGGTGACAACATCGGCAAGCGAACTGCGCGAAAGAATTACATCGGCACTGTCAATGGCAACTTCGGTTCCCGCACCGATGGCTATGCCGATATCGGCACTTGCCAAGGCGGGGGCATCGTTCACGCCGTCTCCGACCATTGCCGTCAGACCCTTTTTGCGATACTCCCCGATCATTGCTGCCTTTTCGTCCGGCAAAAGCGACGCGCGATATTCGTCCACGCCGGTTTTTTCCGCCATTGCAGCGGCGGCACCTTCGCCGTCACCCGTCAACATGACACAACGGATTCCGAGTCGATGGAGGGCTTCCACGGCGGCGCGGCTGTCGGGACGCGGAATGTCCGATATTCCGAACGCCGCTGTTTTCCCGGTAGCGGGAAATCCGACATAGACGCCTGTTACACCGCCCTCCCGGATTTCGGCAGGATCCATACCGTTTTCGACAAGAAATTCTTTCTTTCCGACAAAAACGAGTTCTCCGCCGACTTTTCCCGAGAGTCCCTTTCCCGTGATACTCCTGAAATCTTCAACCTCTGCCGAAGCAACACCTCTCTCCTCAGCATACGTGCAAATGGCGCGTGAGAGCGGATGCGAGGACAGTTTTTCCAACGAATACGCGGCAACAAGACTTTTATCGTCCATACCGTCCGCCGAAACCACCGTCAGAGAACCATAAGTCAGCGTGCCGGTTTTGTCAAGCAATATGGTTTTTACCGCCTGAAGATTTTCCAAAGCCTGTGCACTCTTAATCAGGATTCCGTGCTTTGCGCCGACACCCGTACCAACCATGATTGCTGTCGGCGTAGCAAGTCCGAGAGCGCACGGGCAGGAGATGACCAGTACCGAAACCGCCGAACGGATTGCCAATGCCGCATCGCGTGCAAAGATCAACCACACTGCCAGCGTAACAAGCGAAATGCCAATGACAATCGGAACAAAAACCGCGGCAATCTTATCGGCAAAACGTGAAATCTCTGCTTTGGAGGACGCCGCTTCCTCCAAAAGCCGGATAATTTTGCGAACCGCACTTTCATCGGATGGTTTTGTGACTCTTACTTCCAATGCACCGTCACGCAGAATACAGGACGCGGACACCGTGTCACCTTCCGTTTTGTCAACGGGAAGGCTCTCTCCCGTCAGATTGGACTCATCTACACTTCCGCTTCCGCGCTCAATTTTACCGTCGGCAGGAATGGCTTCGCCGGCACGGACAAGGATAAGATCACCGGGTTTCAATGTGTCGGATTTTCTTTTTTCCTCCCTGCCTTCCAACAAAACGACCGCCTCATCCGGAACGGTTCCCGAGAGAGCCATGATAGCACTGCCCGCCTTTTTCTTGGCACGATTTTCCATAAATTTGCCAAGAGATACAAGTGCGAGTATCATAGCGGCAGAATCATAATACAGGTGATGAAGGTGTATAGCGGGATCATTTCCAAGAAAAATCATGACACTTCCCCAAAGGCTGTAAAGAAGGGAAGCACCCGCTCCGACCGCAATCAACGAATCCATGTTCGGCGCAAACGAAACGAGAGCCGAAAAACCGCCGCGGAAATAGTGAAAGTTGAGAATAACAACCGGCAATGTAAGAACGATCTGTGCAATTGCCATCGGAACAGGATCGGCAAGAAAAGGAATCGTGATGCCAACCATGTGTCCCATTGCCACAAACATCAGAATTGCCGAAAGAACCAGCGACAGAATCAGATTTCGGCGTGTTTTCCGATAACTGATGTCGTCGTTCTTTTGGTTGCGCCCGGCAATCAGATCATAGCCCGCGGCACGGAGAGCTTTTGTCAGACTTTCACGTACTTCTTGCTCGGGAAGATCGGATTCGACTGTCATACTGTTCGTCAGTAAGCTGACAGAAACATTTTCAAATCCTGCCTTCTTTGCTGCTCTTTCAACATGCGCAACACAGGACGCACAGGTCATGCCTTTTACAGAATAACTTTCTTTCATATATGCCTCCTTTTGGGAAATGGAGAACGGGGAACGGAGGAACGGTCAGGAACTTTTTGAAAAAAGTTCCCGACACCCTCAAAAACTTTTGGAACAAAGGGAAAAAGACACGTTGCCGTGACGCAAAAACAAACCGGCGAGACCGCCTCAAAAGTTTCGCCCGCCTTTTCAAAGGCGGCGCGGTCAAGGACGCGCAGTCCTTGTCGCGCTCCGCAGAGCGCGAAA
>CAKSSY010000117.1 GCA_934489945.1 uncultured Eubacteriales bacterium | reverse complement strand
GTATAAGATCGGTGAATTATCAAAGCTGTGCAACATATCGGTCAAAGCTCTGCGCTATTATGATTCGGAAGGACTTCTTATTCCGGACAAAATCGACAAATTCACAGGATATCGATATTATTCCGCCTCGAAGTTGGTGGATTGTTATCGCATTATTGCCTTGAAGGAGCTCGGTTTTTCTCTTGATGAGATAAGAAAGCAACTCACAATTCGCGATAATGAGCAAATTGCCGGAATTTTGAACGCAAAACTTGCCGAATTGAAATCACTGATCGAAAGCACAGAATGTCAGTTAAGGAAAATTAAATCCATAAAAAACGGACTTACGGAAGGAGAGCCGAAAATGTTTCATGTTATTATCAAAACAACGGATGAAGTACGTGTCGCCTTTGTTCGCAAATATTACAAATCCAAGTCGGACGCTCTGCTCAAAGCCGATGAAATTGCCGGCAAACTGCCGAAAACAATTGTCGGCAAACGACGAATTGTCATAAACTATGAAACCGAATACAAGGAATCCGATTTTGACCTTGCCGCCTGTGCAGAAATTACAGGAAATCTGCCTCAGAGCAGCGCATACGATGAAAAAATGATTACTTTCGGGAAAAATGTCGCTTCGCTTTGCTGTCAAGAAAGTGAACTTGACGAGGCTTATAAAGCAATCATTCAACACCTTGATTCCTCAAATTACAAAATATGCGGTGCTTATTATGAAATCTATCATAGTGACAGAACGGTAGAGCTTAAGGTTCCTGTAAGCGAAAAATCCAAGACGCCTTTGTATGTGATTGAGAACGCAGATAAACCTTTTACAGACGATCCGGAAGTTTGCGGAAAGTGGAAGATGCTCGACATTGTTCCCACGCATGAGCATTTCGTCTATGGAAAACCGAAATGCAGTCATCTCGCATGGCTTCACGAGTTGTATTTTATTGACGGCGGAAAAAACTATTGGGCGGTAAACGGTTGGACAAAGAATTTCTTGTTCACATACGGACCGAAACCCGATACGCGGTATGTAAATCGTTATACGATTGAAAATATCGATGGACACAGACTTCTTTTTCTTGAGATGACATGCAGTTGCGACGACGACGGTGTCGGATTCGACATTCCCGAAATATGGGTATATGAGAAAGCAGACGACAAGCACTATATTTCTCAAGAAGAATTCAGAAGATGCGACAATATTGACTATCCGTTTATCCATGACAAAACCGTCATCGGCAAATGGAAAGTGCGGGATTTTATAATTCACAAAGAGGACTTTGACCCGGAAAGGCAGAATTGGAAACAAAACGATCTGTTTGTATTGGCAGCGGAATTCCAAGAAAACGGCGTATATGTTTCAACCACGCAAAACGGAACGAACGGTGTTACATGTATCTGGACGAAAGGACTTGTACTGAACAAGCGGGAAAAAACAGCATCGACATATGAAATCAAAATGATTGACGGGAAAGAATATCTGTTCAGGGAGTGGAAGCCCGGCGATTATTCGTTTGGAGGCGGCAGATCTTATTGGTATGTGTTTACCCGGGAATAATTGAAAAAACGGTTGCATAAACCGACTTCAAAGCGATTCGTGTTACAAGCCTAACACGAATCGCTTTCCTGTTTTAAGGACAGTATGCTTTTTCTTTGCCCGTAATGCCATGGAATGCGTGTATCAGCCTGCAATCTCGCAGTCAATCTTCGTTGCGGATTCTCTCTGTTTTCAAATGGTTTGGGAAAAGTATGGAACCAATGTTCACCGCCCGGCATAACGGTCAGACTTGCACCGATTCGCTTTGCAAAAACCGATATGGTTTCAAAAGAAGTTAAATTATCCCGTTCCCCATACAGGATACAGGTTGGAACGCGCCACGAAACCGGATGTTCCCGTACGTAACAGAGATACTTCCACGAAAGCGTTTCACCAAACTCTGTGGAAATCTCCGATTTCTCTGCAAGCTCCTGTTCGGTCACGTTCGACCACACCATCATGTTGCCAATCAATTTCTCCATGCCCACAACAGGAGAAATAAAATAGCACTTGTCTACCAGTGTTTCATCCAACGAGGACAAAGAGAAAAACGCGCCAATACTGTTTGCTATCAATATAATGCGGTCACAACGTTTTCGTTGTCGGTTAAAAAACGCTGAAAATTCCTCCTTAGCCTCCCACGGCGTCTGTGCATGGTAATCAAAACCGATCACCTCACTGTCCGGAAACAGGGATTGGTAGTGTTCGGCTTCCTCAGCAGAGCCGCCCTTTCCGTGAACATACACAACGATATTTTTCATATGAATACTCCTGAAATCGCTATTGCATTTTTGAATTCAATATTTTCTAAATACGCCACTCTTCGGTAAAGCGACGGTATATACCATCCTTTGCCATAAGTTCCGTATGCGTCCAAATTCGACAATTTTCCCTGACCTATGTCCAAATTCGACAATTTTCCCTGACCTATCCCGGAATCCGGCAAGTGCGAACCAATTATGTCTCTTGTTCCATTACAAATATCGATGATATTTTTTCAAACAATTGAGGGGCATTTACAAATAACCAAGGCAATTTTTTCGCGAACCCGTGTAATTCCCTGATAAAACAGGTTGGGATACAGATAATCCGGATTCGGATGCGGAACGCCCTGCAGAATCCCTTTCTCGTCGTAATAAAACGAATCATCCATAAGCATCAGTACATTATCAAACTCCTGTCCTATGACATGATGGGTATCAAAATCTTCTTCATATTTCGCATAGAGATAAGAATCGTAATCTGATTTGGAATAATGAATAAAAACATAGCTCTGTTTTTTAAAATACTCAATAATCTGGCGTGCCTCTTCAAAATTGTTTGCGTAGGATAAGGTTACATTGTCGTAGTTCATCGGGATACGGGGTTTCTTATTTAAATTTCGCACCGAAATAATAAAGGATGCCAATTCCTTGTTCGCGCGAATTTTTTCGGACAGTTCGTATTTGCCGATTAAAGGTAGTGCATTGATTTTGGGAACGATTCCATTTCTTTTTTCCGCACTCGATAAAATCTGTTCTGGGTCGGATGAAAAGATACAGATTTTATTGTCCCTCATAACCATCTCACATATCTTTTCATAATGCGTCGGATCTATACGATGAGTCTCATCCAAAAGAATGAAGTGATAACTATCAATACAATCCGGATAATATTTCAAACAATCTGCAGAAACAACATGAAAATTTTCAATGCTTTCATTCAGTCGTTCTTGACCCTCAGACAACCTTCCGCAATGTATCACTAAAGTTTTATCAATCGCGGAAAGCTTCTTGGCGACATCATAAAGCAACAATGTTTTTCCTGTTCCCGGGGTTCCCGTCAGACTAAAGAATCCATAACCGGAATGAACACGAATATCCTTCAAAATTCTATTTTGTATTTGCTCTTGCGCGGGTGTCAGAAAGTATTCCCCGTTTATAAATTTATCCGGTGTATTGAAAGGAGATACAAGGTAATCAGAGGCACGAAACATACAATCAATCTCTGTCAGATAATCACTTTGAAAACGCATGATATCATTTACAATGACAGAAAAATCAACTGTTTGCAAAG
>CAKSSY010000116.1 GCA_934489945.1 uncultured Eubacteriales bacterium | reverse complement strand
ATCTTTGATGGACTCGCGTTGGGGTGGTACCACATTATCGGCAAGAAATCAAGAATATATTCGCGATGATTTTATTGGTTTTTGCCGTTATCGGAAATGCGCTTTATATCAGTTCCTGTCTGTTGCCGTATTCTCTCTGCATGGCATCCATCGACACCAACCACTGCTTTCCGAATTTGCAGACATCTACACTGTCGACCAGCTTGCCGTATCGTTCATGCGTGTGATTAAATTAGCCTCGTTCGGGTATAATCAGCTATACACACAGTATTCTATACCCTATAAGGTATGATTTTATAAGAAAAGCCTTGACAATATACCCGTTAGGGTGTATAATAGTATTACTATGAATCAAATTGCAACGTTTATCAAACAAAAAAGAAAAGAAGCAGGACTCACGCAAGAGGAATTTGCAATCCGGTCGGGGCTTGGGCTTCGCTTTGTCAGAGAACTGAACTGCAGTTTTTAACTGCAGTTTTTTTATCCGACCAATTCTATTCGCAGGAATTCCATAATCTTTTTTTCCTCACGCGATACCTTGACCTGTGAAAGTCCCAAAAAGTTCGCCGTTTCCTGTTGCGTCATATTACGAAAATAACGTAATATCAGGATTTTCTTCCACAGCGGCGGCAATTTTGCAATTGCCTGCCCGAGCGCAATGCTGTCGGACAAACGCTCAATGTCGTTTTCTTCGTCGGCAAGTCTGCTTTCCAATGTAAGACTGCTCTCATCGGTTCCGACACTCTCAGACAAAGATGTAATCGGCGAAATCGCATCCAGTGCGATTGCCGCCTCTTCCACGCTGATCTGACAACAGGCGGCAAGTTCATCAATCTTCGGCTCTCTTCCGTCATCTGTCAATATACGATTTCTGACCTTCATGAGCTCCATTCCCAATCGACGCTGAATGCGACTGACTTTAATGGGCCCGTCATCCCGTAAATGCCTGCGGATTTCACCGATTATCAAAGGAACCGCATAAGTGGAAAACGTGGTTTCCCGATCCAAATCAAAACTGCGAATGGCTTTAATCATACCGATTGTTCCAATCTGAATCAGATCTTCAAGTTCAGTTCCGCGATCCCGAAACCGAACAGCAATACTTCGGACCAGTCCCACATTATTCCGAATCAATTCTTCGGTTGCCTGCATGGACTCTTTTTCGTTTTTGCTTTGAGCCAAATGTATCAGTTCTCGATTTTTGGCGTATTTTTCGCAAGAAGGCACCGACATATCCATCGCCTCGTCTATTGGATTCATAACCTCACAGCTCCGGCGCACTTCCGATTTTTTTCGTCATTGTCACAGTCGTTCCTTTGTCTTTCTTGGAACGAACTGACAGTTTATCCGTAAAGCTCTCCATAACTGTGAACCCCATACCGCTCCGCTCATTTTCCGGATCCGTAGTAAAAAGCGGCTGGCGTGCTTGTTTGACATCGGCAATCCCGCATCCTTTATCTTTGACGACAATCCGAACGATAGAATCGGGAAATGTCTCCGCGGTTATGTAAATCATTCCAACGGTGTTTTTATAGGCATGAACAATACAATTCGTCACCGCCTCGGAAACCGCACACTTAATATCAGCAATCTCGGTTGCTGTCGGACACATACGTGCACAGAAGGCGGCAACCGCAGCACGTGCCATTCCCTCATTCACCGAAAGAGACGGAATTATTAATTTCATACAATTGGTCGGAGTATCATGCAGTCCTTTCATTTTCTTCTCCTCATGCTTTCGTTTCAATTCTGACAAGCCGCCCGATTCCGGCAAGACGGCAGATTTTTAATACCGCATCACTCGGATTCCGGATAATCATTTCCCCGCCGAGCTTCTGAATCAACGCATAACGTCCCATAATAAGACCAAGACCGGAACTGTCCATAAATTCAATATGACTCAGATCAAGAATCAATTTCTTCGGCCTCTTTTCACAGACCATCCGATCGATGCCTGTCCGAAAAGTTACCGCATTGTGATGGTCGATCTCTCCGCGGAGAATGACGGTCAGATTTCTGCCGTCTGTTTTTTCTTCCAGACTTCCTGTGTTTTTTATCATATCCGTCACTCCTTTTTCTTTACTCCGATTGTACCATACATACGGTAAAAAAAGTGTCGGAATCGGGATGTTCAAGACTAAAAATTTAATTCATAACCATTGACAACACAGCATTTGTATGTTATGCTTATCCGATGGCAATTGTTTACAATAGTCCATTCAATTTTGACATAAGGTGCCAAAAATAATGAGAAACGTGATTAATATTGTAAACTTTATACGTAGCTGTAGTACGAAAGCTGATCAGGATTTGAAACTCCCGATTTGCGAACAAATTAAACTTGCTGAAAAGTATGATATGCCAATGACATTTTTGTATCAGTATGATGCTTTGATAAAACCTGATTTTACGGAACTTCTAAAAGGCAAAGAGGGTTTTGAAATTGGCATATGGATCGAAAACTCAATCTGGTTGGTAGAAAAAGTTGGACTTACATGGAGAGGCAGAGCGGGTTATGAATGGGATTGGCATTCCAATGTTGACATGACCGTCGGATATACGATAGAAGAGAGAAAACTTCTGATTGATGAAATAATGAGAAAATTCAAAGAGCTTTTCGGATATTATCCGAAGACCGTAGGAAGCTGGGCTCTTGATGCATATTCCCTAAATTATATGAAAGAACAATACAACATTGAAGTGGCTTTGATATGTAAGGAACAATGGGGAACGGACGGATATTCGTTGTGGGGAGGATATTACAGCGGAGCGTATTTCCCCTGTCGAAATAATATATTCTCTCCGGCACAAAGTCAGGAAGAGCAAATTGATGTTCCGGTTTTCAGAATGCTCGGAAGTGACCCAATAGATCAATATATGAATGGAATAGGCACGAATTGGCAGCAGGTAGAAACAATGGAACCGGCATATCCCTCATCGGGATCAAGTGAAAATTGGGTTAAATGGTATCTCGATGAAATGTTCGGAAATAAAAATCTCGGATTGAATTATTGTCAGGCAGGACAGGAGAACGGTTTTAGCGGGGATAGAGTAAAAGACGGATACACAATGCAGATGAGATTGTTTGACCAAAAAAAGAAAAAGCGGTCAGATAGAGTTTGAATTTGTTTCGGAAACAGGAAGAAAATTTAAAGACGAATATAAGACAACCCCTGTGACAACAGTCGACGCGCACAAAGAAAACAGTGGTCAACAATAAAACTGTAATAGCAAAAATAAATACCAATATTGGAAAAATCAATATTCAGTTCAATGAGAAATCTGTTTTGTTTGAATTTCCTGAGACCGAATGCAGTTTAGATGCCCTCAGTTATAAGGATGCCCCCACAATTAAAGCTTTTAAGAATAATGAACTTATCTGTATGTATGAAAACTTTGATTACCATGTTAAAATTGCAGATGCCGCTTGTACGGTTAAGGATAACGGATATACCATTATTCCGAAAGATAAATCATTTGAGATCGTTTTATATACAGAAAGATAACAACAAAAATAAGTATTATAAAAGGCAGATAAAAAACAATGGACAACTTGAATATTTCAAAGTTGCTTAAAATCAAAGACAGAATTACTATAGACATCGTGGGAGACAGTGTAACAT
>CAKSSY010000115.1 GCA_934489945.1 uncultured Eubacteriales bacterium | reverse complement strand
CCCTTTCGGATGAGCAGAAAGAACTGCTTGAAAAATACTGTGCAACAGAAATCGAACTGAACGGCATCTCCGAACGCGAAGCTTTTACCGCCGGATTCAAAATCGCCATGCGGTTGGCGGCAGAAGCGTTCTATGGAGTGGAAAACGAATGAAATAGTGACCGCCGAGATCTGCCCTCGCTCGGCGGTCATTCTTTCCGGTTAGTGCGTGATCGAGATTGAAAAACGGGATAATTTGTGGTATAATAAGATATCGACAAATCGGAATTTGTGGAGGTAGCCGGATGCCCAAGCATGAATTCGGAATTATGCAAACAGATCCAAAACCAACTCAGGTATTTGATGATTATGAGCCGGAAAAGTATAATTGCCTTAGTATTGATGATGCTTATATTGAGCCTATCTTGACGAAGTTATCCGTGCTGATTTGCTACTGGCACTCGTTAGAATGTCCCCAAAAGAATATAGCCTATTACGGAATCACCTTAATACCGCCTGATTCAATGGACTTGTTTATTGAACTGATGGATGGAACAACCGGCACTGAAAAACTCCGGGCATTATTGGAGAAAGCGAAAGAAGAACACAAATTTGTTATTCACTTTGGAATATAATCTTATTTCGACAACTTCCGATTTATCGAGCCACCATTCAAGCAACCTCTAACCGCAAAAACATCAAACCGGACTTCGGAGGTGTGAAATATGAATAATACCCCAACAATAGAAACCGACCGCCTGATCCTGCGGAAATTCACGGAAGAAGACATGAAAGCGCTTTTCCTGATCCTGAAGGACGAGGAAGTCAACAAATTTTTACCGTGGTATCCTGCGAAAAGTATTGCAGAAGCAAGGCAATTTTATGAGGAGCGGTATGCTTCCAAATACGCACAGCCACAAGGCTACGCTTATGCGATCTGCCTGAAAGAAGACAATGTTCCCATCGGCTATATCAAAGTCGATATGGAAGACCATCACGATTTCGGTTACGGACTGCGCCGGGAGTTCTGGCACAGAGGAATTGTCACGGAAGCGGGTAAGGCAGTCATTGAACAAGTGAAAAGGGTCGGCTTGCCGTACATTACCGCAACGCATGACAGAAACAATCCCCGAAGCGGCGGTGTCATGCGGAATGTGGGAATGAAATATAAATACTCTTACGAAGAACAATGGCAGCCAAAAAATCTCCCCGTTGTATTCCGAATGTACCAGCTAAATCTCGATGGCAACGAAAGCCGGGTTTACAAAAAGTATTGGGACACTTCTGCCGTGCATTTTATAGAGCCGAGCTTATAATCAGATTTTCGATGTAATCATGAAATATCAATAAAAAATCGGGAGCGCAGCTCTCGGACAAGCCGAATGCTGTGCTTCCATTCTTAATGTTTTGGAAAGATTGTTAACAGCAGAATGGTTGAAGCAAAAATGTGTTTGTGGTATAATAAGATGATAATCGGTATTCACGGAGGTCACAATGGAACTGATTGTAAAGCATTTTTCGCAGTTAAGCGCGGAAGAACTGTTTGAAATATATAAGCTGCGCGTTTCGGTCTTTGTCGTGGAGCAAAAATGCCCCTATCAGGAGGTAGACGACGCGGATCGCGTTGCTTACCATATCTGGCTTAAAGATGAGGACGGCATTGAGGCTTACGCAAGAGTACTTCCGCCCGGCGTGACATTCCCGACCGCATCGATCGGTCGTGTGATAGCGGTCAAGCGGCACTGCGGGCTGGGCAGCAAAATTGTCGCGGCGGCGATCCGCGCAGCCGAAACCGAGCTGCACGCGGAGGAAATAACCATTGAGGCACAGGTCTATGCCCGCTCGCTGTATGAAAAACTCGGCTTCCGGCAAACCTCCGAAGAATTTTTGGAGGACGGGATTCCGCATATACAAATGCAGAGAAAGCGGCAGCTTCCCGACCGTGACGGAAACGGCTGAAAGCGGATATAAGAAGTAAAAAAGGAGAGCAATATAATGTTCAGGTCCATTCGCAAAAAAAGAATGAAATCGATATTGACGCGGCAAAGGCACTTTTGCTGTCTGGGCGGCGCGGTGTACTTGCCATAAACAGCGATAACGGCTATCCTTATGCGATACCGATTAATTATGTCTATGACACGGATGCTGGAAAGATTTATTTCCATGGCGCAAAAGCGGGTCATAAGGTCGATTCCCTGCGCGCCTGCGACAAGGTGTGCTTCACAGTTTTCGGAAATGAAACCGTGAAGGAAGAAGCGTGGGCGCCCTTTATGCAGAGCGTGGTTGTGTTCGGCAGATGTCACTTGATTGAACCCGGCGAAACATCCATCGCACTGTTAAAGAAATTTGCAATGAAGTATTATCCCGATGAACAGCTTGCCGACACGGAGATCGCCCGCGCGGGTAAAGCGGCGCAGATGTTTGAAATCGAGATTGAACATCTCAGCGGTAAGGAAATACAGGAAAAATAACTCCGGTATTCCGAATACCGCATAAATATGAAAGGAGGCGTAGCATGGGAATTTGCAGCAAACTCTTGTATCGGATTTAATCATACAGGAGGATTTTATAAATGGAAAAAACAAATGAAAACAAAAACTTTAATACGGAACAGAACAGCGGGAGCGGCGCGGAGTGCCGGTCTGACGAAGAAAATGATACCGGAAAGGAATACAGAGGCAAGCTGATCCGTTTTCTTGGGCGCGAATACGGTCTGCAAGTGACGGACATTCTTCCGGCAAAACGGGGATTTTACGGCGAGACATGGGACATACGTGCCGAGAGCGGCAGGTATTTTCTGAAAATCGATTACATGGAACATCACAAGGAGAGTTATCGGAACAGCCTGCCCGTTATCCGGTACATGACCGACAGCGGTATTTCCTTTGTTCCGAAAATCATCGGGACGAAAAACGGTCATCTGTGCGCTGACTTCCGTAATGGGACAGCCGCCGTTTTTGAGTATGTTCCGGGTGAACTGCGTGACGATTGTCCGATCGGACAGCTGTATGACTGCCTTGCGAAAGTTTACCGGCTGAAAACAGACGGAATCGAAATAGAAGCAGAAACCTTCGGAACGGAGCAGCTTGACACGTTCCAAAGGTTAAAGGCTCTCCCGGCACTGCCTGCTGGCGTGAAAAAATCTCTTGCTCAAAAAGAGTCCGCCATTTCCGGATACGCGGAGCGCCTGAAAGAGCTTTCCGCTATCTGCGAGGGCGACAGAAGGAGCTTTCACATCACGCACGGCGACGCCGGCGGCAACTGCATTCTGAAGGAAGGACTGCTCTTTCTTGTCGATTGGGATTCCGTCATGCTTGCTCCGATCGAGCGCGACGCATGGATTTTCTTGTGCGACAAGGAGAAGCTTGAAAACATCAATTCCGCTCTTGAAAGAAACGGAATCGCTTACCGCTTGGAATCGAGTCGGCTTTGCTATTATTGCTACCGGTTTTTCTTTTACTATCTGAACGAGTATATAAAGTCTATCGCAGACGCGGAGAGTGAGGAACGCAAAACGGAAATCAGCGAAAACCTGATTGCGTATCTGAACGACAACTGGATATACAAACGGCTGGAAACGGCAGACAAGACCGTGTTCCTGCGCCGGTACCGCAAGGAGGACGGCGCTGTTCTCGCGAATCTGTTTTACGAAACCGTCCATAGCGTCAACATAAGAGACTATACAGAGG
>CAKSSY010000114.1 GCA_934489945.1 uncultured Eubacteriales bacterium | reverse complement strand
AGAACGAGGGGAACGTGCCGCTTTTTGAAAAAAGCGGCGCAAAAACTTTTATTGCGGTCTCGCCGGTTTGTTTTTGCGTTACGGCGGCGCGTCTTTTCCCCTTTGTTTCAAAAGTTTTTGAGGGTGTCGGGAACTTTTTCCAAAAAGTTCCTGACCGTTTCTCAAATATCCAAATTTTCTGCGAATTTTGCGTTTTGTTCAATAAACTCACGGCGCGGTTCCACCTTGTCGCCCATCAGGAGCGAAAAAACGGCATCGCAAGCAATTGCGTCCTCGGTTGTGACTTTCAGAAGGGTTCGTTTTTCGGGGTCCATCGTTGTCTCCCAAAGCTGTTCGGGGTCCATCTCACCAAGACCTTTATAACGATCGGCTTCCACGCCGTTGGTTCCGAGCATTTCAATATATTTGTCCCTCTCCTCATCCGAGAAGGCATAATACTCCTGTTGCTTTGCGCCGCGTTTGTACACCTTATAAAGCGGCGGTTGAGCAAGATAAATGTGTCCCTGCTCAATCAGTTGTTTCATATGGCGGAAGAAGAAGGTCAAAAGCAAAATCCGGATATGAGCACCGTCGACATCGGCATCCGCCATCAGAATGATCTTACCGTAACGCAACTTGCTGATATCAAATTCCTCTCCGATTCCACATCCCAGAACCTGTATAATCGGAATCAGCGACTGGTTGGCATACACCTTGTCAAGCCTCGTCTTTTCGACATTCAGCACCTTTCCGCGCAAAGGAAGGATCGCTTGAAACCGCGAATTGCGTCCCTGTGTTGCCGAACCTCCCGCAGAGTCTCCCTCCACGAGATACAACTCGGTCAATGCCGCGTTGCGTTCGTTGCAGTCGCGCAATTTTTCGGGCATGGAGAGTCCTTCCATCAATCCCTTGCGTCTTGTCAGCTCTCTCGCCTTCCGTGCCGCCTCGCGTGCTCTTGACGCCGCCAGTGCCTTTTCCAAAATGGCTTTTCCCGTTTCCGGATGTTCTTCCAGATATTCCTCCATCTTGGTCGAAACAGTGTTCTCTACCAGTGTCCGGATATCGGAATTTCCGAGTTTTGCTTTGGTCTGTGATTCAAACTGTGCATTCTCCAGCTTCACGCTGATCACTGCCACAACACCCTCACGCACATCCTCACCGGACAGATTTTTGTTGCTGTCCTTCAGAATTCCGATTTTGCGTGCGTAGTCGTTCAAAACCTTTGTGATACCGCTCTTGAAGCCCGTTTCGTGCGTACCGCCCTCCACGGTGTTCATATTGTTGGCAAACGAAAGAATGGTTTCGTTGTAAGAATTGTTATATTGCAGGGCAATTTCGGCTATGCTCGTGCCTTTCTCCCCGCGCATATAAATCACATCGCGGTGTACCGGTTCCTCGTGTCTTTCCCCGTTGAGATACTCCACAAAACTCCGGATTCCGCCCTCATATTTGAGAACATCCTCTCTGACATCCTCCGTCCGCTCGTCCCGCAGGATAATACATACACCCGCATTCAGGAATGCCTGCTCACGCAGTCTTGTCAAAAGAATATTATAATCAAAAACCGTCTCTTCAAATATCGTGCCGTCCGGTTTGAACGTCACCTTTACTCCGTGCGGATGTTCGGGACATTCTCCCTCGCACCGGAAACCTCTTGCCACCACACCGCGTTCAAACCGTTCGGTGTATTTTTTTCCCTCGTGGCAGTCCTCCAGCTCCAGCCATTCGGACAGTGCGTTTACCACCGACGCGCCCACGCCATGAAGCCCGCCCGCAATCTTATAGCCCTCGCCGCCGAATTTCCCGCCCGCGTGAAGAATCGTGTACACAACTTCCGGAGTTGGTATTCCCTGCTTGGGATGAATTCCGGACGGAATTCCGCGTCCGTTATCCTCAACGGTTATGGTATCTCCCGGGTTTATGGTTACGGTTATTTTGTCGCAATATCCGGCAAGTGCCTCGTCGATGGAGTTATCGACAATCTCGTACACCAGATGGTGAAGTCCGCGGATTGATGTTGTTCCGATGTACATTCCCGGGCGTTTCCGAACCGCTTCCAGTCCTTCCAGTACCTGAATGTCATTTTCATTATAATTATCGTGATTGTTTTCCATTCTTTTCCTTCCGTTTCTTTCTTTACAGGATTGCACGATTGATCAGAGCCGGGGTAGAGAGTTGGGAAAAACAGATTTTGTACTTTCCGCCTCCGTCCCGGTACACGACAAAGGATTTGGGAACCTCTTCCTTTGCCGCCTCCACAGCACCTCTTTTTTCGGCTTTGGAGAGGTATTGGCGAGTCGTTTCCGAAACTGTCGCACTGTCGGCATCAAAAATTCCGATGATATTCTTTTCCCGGATGTTTTTCCGGTTTCCGACGTGAAGATAGATCATTCTTCGCTTTTCTCCTCCGTCCTTGTGAATTTTCCGCCCGAAACGCAGATAATGTTTGCATTTTTATAAGATTCACCGTTGATCTCACAGGTAGTCATAATCACCTGCTTGTCGCGGATCTCCTCTATCAGATATTCTCTTCTCGCAAAGTCCAGTTCTGACAGAACATCGTCAAGCAGAAACACCGGATACTCTCCGCTCTCCTTCTTTACGATCTCTCCCTCTGCCAGCTTCAATGCCAACGCCAATGACCTTTGCTGTCCCTGTGACGCATACATCCGCGCCGCTCTGCCTCCGAGACAGATTTCCAGATCGTCCTTGTGTACGCCGTACAACGTGCTCCCCGCATAAATCTCTCTCTCGGTATCTCTTCGCAACAGATCGAAATAGGTTTCTTTGGTTGCGTTCATATCCTCATAGCTTTCCTGTCCGGACGAACCACGGTAAATGAGCGTCGGAATTTCGTCAACCGCGCCCGTTTTCCGGGACATTTCGGCGAAACATTCCTGCATATAATTTCCGATCTGTTTTGCATACGACTCGCGGAATTTCGACAAAATTGCCGCCTCATGCGCCAATGATTCCGACCAATAGTCAATGGTGCGACGGAAAGTTTCCCTGTCCTCGTTCGCACCCTTCAGGAGAGCATTTCGTTGTTTTAAGATTTTTTCATACTTCGTCAGCGACACAAGATACATCGGGCGCAATTGTGAGATTGCCATATCCAGAAAATCTCTCCGGACGGCAGGTGCGCCTTTAATCAGCGACAGATGTTCCGGACAAAACAAAACCGAACGGAAACGTCCCGCAAAATCAGAAAGTTTGGTTATTTTGTTTTTGTTCAGTTCGATGGTACGGCGTCTGCCCGGTGTATACTTGATTTCAAGCCTTTGTTTTCTTGTATCGGTAAATTCCACCGCGACGGTAGCAAAATCGGCTCCGAACCTCACCAATTCCGCATCTCTCGTTGCGCGGAAACTCTTTCCCACAGAAGCGGTAAACACCGCTTCCAAAAGATTGGTTTTTCCCTGTGCGTTGCTCCCCAGCAGGACATTCACGCCGTCAGTAAACGACACATCCGCGCTTTCTATATTACGAAAATTCCGCAATTCAATTTTGTTACAAAACATGGGTCTCCCGTTTCTTTTCGGATATTTTTCTCGCCATTTTGTCCGGCAAGACTTCTTCGCCGTTTTTCCCCGCGTCACGGTGGCGCGTCTTTTGCCTTTTGTTCCAAAAGTTTTTGAGGGTGTCGGGAACTTTTTTCAAAAAGTTCCTGACCGTTCCCCGTTCTCTTTCTGCAAATTCCTTCGCCGCTTTTCTTTGAAGCCAAAGGCGCAAAGAAAAGCTAAACAAAAGAAACGCCGATAAGAGATTTCGCGCTCTGCGGAGCGCGACAAGGACTGCGCGTCCTTGACCGCGCCGCCTTT
>CAKSSY010000113.1 GCA_934489945.1 uncultured Eubacteriales bacterium | reverse complement strand
CATACAGATAGCTACGATTAACCCGGCTGATCGTTGCGGTACTGGCACCTGTCTCCTCTGCAATCTTATTATATACCGTCTGCTCGGACAACATCTTTACCACGCTCATCCGTTGCTCCAGATCCAAAATTTCCTTCGTCGTAAGCACGTCCTCCAAAAATGCGCGACACTCCTCCTCGTTTTCGAGTGACAGCAATGCGCGTATTAACAATTTTGCCCCATCATTATCAAATATATCTGTCATAATTTTTCTCCCTTGCTTATTGTTCTCTATCATGATAACACTTTAGCACAAAAAAATCAAGAGCTTTCTGCAATTTTTCATTTCTTCTGATTTTTTGAAAGTCCTTTGCATAATAATAGTATAAAAAGGAGAGGAAATGAATTATGTCAACCAAGCCGAAAAAGGAAATCGATTGGCAAAGACTTGCCGCCATTCTTTTCTGCGGTCTTTTTGCCGCGGGACTTGTTTTTTTGATAGGCAAGTACGTTTTCGCAGCTGTCCTGCCCTTTTTGATTGCTTGGGGAACGGCTCTTTTTATTCGTTCTATTGCCAAACCGGTCGCACGCAAAACAAAGCTGCCTCAAAAATTGTGTGCCGTTGTTCTTCTCCTGCTTACTTTTCTTTTCGTCGGATTATTGTTGACCTTAACGGTCAATCGCCTTCTCGGGGAATCTGCCCGACTTCTTGATAAGCTCTCGGGAGAAAGCGATCGAATCGGAAAATATCTTGCCTCCCTTTCCGAACATTTCGGAAATCTCAGCGAAAAAATCCCCATCTTACGCGACCTGTCGGACCTTGAGGGGCTTGAAGCTCTCAAGGGATATTTCGACGGAATGCTCGCCGACATCGGAAAAAATCTGACTTCGGCAATCACCACGCGAATTCCGACTCTGATCGGCAATATCGTAGGAGCACTTCCCTCCTTCCTGTTGTTCTTCATCATTACGGTGATTGCATCCTTCTATTTTACGCTGGATCTCGACACCATACACGCGTTCTGTCTTTCAATCCTGCCGAACACCGCTTCGTCACGCATCCCCGATATGCAAAAGGGATTCCACGATTTTCTGACCCGTTACCTCCGTGCCTATGCCCTGATCCTCTTTCTGACATTCTGTGAATTGTTTGTCGGCTTTTCTATTCTGTCGCTTGAATATTCTTTTCTCCCGGCACTTCTTATCGCATTTGTCGACATCTTTCCTGTTCTCGGTGTAGGAACTGTTCTCATTCCATGGGCTGTCATTACCCTTCTTTCCGGCAACTATTTTCTCGGATTCGGACTTCTGATTCTGTGGGCGGCTGTCACGGTAATCCGTCAGATCATTGAACCCCGCATTGTCGGAGGCACTCTTGGTATCCATCCTGTACTCATGCTGATCGGAATGTATGTCGGACTTCGTTTCTTCGGTCTTCCCGGTATGATTCTCTCTCCCGCCGCTATTATTCTGGCACGCTTTTTCCTGCGCGAAATCAAAGAAAGAAACTCCGAAAAGGAAAAAATGTAATCTTGACAAATGCCTGTTCCAATGATATAATAGATTTAGAATTACGGAGGTTTCGCTTTGCGATATCCCCCGTAGAATCGGTTCTTCTGCAAATCATGCAAGAAGACAAATATGCCGGAACTTGAAATACCCCCGCAAAAATCCGAAAATTCACAAAAAACACCGCAAGCGTTTTTTCCGGTATTGACAACCATTCTCTTTTCGACACTGTTTTTTACTGCTGATAGGCATTGACCATTTTACCATATAAATCTCAGGGATTCCGGAACAGATTTCAACCGGAATCCGCGGAAAGGAAAAATTACATGAAAAAAACAATTTGTAAAGTTGACTACGACACCGAAACCTCGGAGTTGATCCGCAAGAATGCCGTCGGCAAATTCGGCGACAGCACCGGCTATGAGGAATCTTTGTATCTGACCGCAAGCGGTCACTACTTCCTCTATCTTAACGGGGGCGCAGATTCTCCCTATCCGACAGAGGACATTCGACGTCTTGCCAAAGCCAAAGCCGAGGCTTGGCTTGCAGAACACAACGCGTAAATCAAAATAAAAAAGGAGTCGATCGACTCCTTTTTTATTCCCCTTACCCCTGTCGGGGTAAGGGGAATAGGAAAAACAATTATTTATCCCACAGCGGCTTAGCAGCTGTGTAGAAATGTACATTATCAAAGTCAGCGGTAACGCCACCGTCACAGAAACGGAAAGCAAACCTTTCCTGCTCTTCGCGAGTGGTTGCCGGGACTCCGGATTTCACTCCCGCCACTTCTTCATCCGAGAAATCCATACTTGCCGTTGCAACAAACAGGTTTTCTCCGCTACCGCGCTCACCGATATAAATCTGAGCAGTATGTGTCGTCCAGTCGAATGCCATGGTGAAATGATACCACTTGCCTTCCTCCAGAATCTTACCGGTATTGAGCTTATCACCGGAACAGTTCTTATAAGTGACAAATTCACCCGGAGTTACGGTCTTGGCATCATCCTGAGACTCGGAATTGATCTTCATGAACCACATCCATGTCATCTTGTCCTTGTTTTCCGCACTCCAGTTCGGCAGGAATGTAAACACAGACTTATTGGCTCCGCTCGGGAATTTATCAAACTTGACATCGTATTCAACATAGAATTTGTCGGTCTTGAGGAAAACAAGATTTTCATCCTGAATAAACACCGGACCGCCGATATGTGCATAACGGTTACCGGTTCCTTCTTCTACCAATGGAGTAGCACCAAGGCTTGTTGAATGGCTTCCGTTTGCAACAAAGAAACCTTCGGGAGCACTCAGGTAATCCTTTATCGTATCCTCAGTCTCAAAGTCATATTTGAGAATAGTCTGGAAATCAACAGAAGTCACAGTATAACCGCATTTTTTGCAGACCTTGGTTACATATGTTCCGGTAGGATCGAGAGTTTCTTCAAAATCGTGTGCATCCTCATGGGAAAGCGTTGTCACTTTCTCAAAACCGCAAACGGTACATTTCAGCGTACTGGTTCCATCTGTTGTACAGGTTGCCTCCACAACAACGGGATCGCCATATGTATGGTCGGTAATATCCGCAAGCATTTTACCGCAAAGTGTGCAAAGCGATTTTTTCTGACAGGTTGCGGGACCGTCGGCAACGTGCTCAAGCTTGGCAACCTTTTCCTTCTTGGTCTCGGTACAACCGGAAACCGTGCACTTATAGGTATTGCTTCCGATTTTGATGCAGGTCGGCAAAACGCTCGCCGCCTCATCCAGTTCCCAGACGTGCTCGTGGTTGGGATCCGCAGTTACAGGTGTTGAATCCGACGTATCGGGCTGTTCCGTCGTCGTTTCCGGTGAGCCGTCGCAAGCGGCGAAAGCTGTGATAAAGAGAGCCAAAACAAGCAGTGCAAGAATGATTCTTTTGATTTTCATAGTTTCCTCCTATTCAAAACCTTTGATATTGTTATTATATCATCCAATTGAACAAATGTCAACACCAAAAAACGTCTTTTTTAATCTTTTTTCACAAAACGCCAAAAACAAAAAGCAGAAGAGTCAAAAATCTCTTCTGCCTTCCAATGCGCGGCACAATGTTACTTCATCGGCATACTCCAAATCTGCACCGACCGGCACGCCGTAAGCCAAGCGTGTTACGCGAACACCAAGCGGTTTCACAAGGCGTGAAACATACATGGCAGTTGCCTCTCCCTCAACCGTCGGATTGGTTGCCACAATCACTTCCTTCACGGTTGTGTCCAACCGCGGCAACAACTCCTTCAGCTTTAATTTATCCGGCGTCACACCGTTCACGGGAGAAATCACACCATGCAGGAC
>CAKSSY010000112.1 GCA_934489945.1 uncultured Eubacteriales bacterium | reverse complement strand
GCGGGTTCTGCCGATCCGCCCGTCACATTTCCTGCTGCGTCATAGGTGAAGGTTTCGGTCGAAATCACTGAGTGATCGCTCAGTTTTCGGATCGTTCTTCCGGTTACGCGATTCAGGTTATCATAAGTATAGCACATTTGGAAGAAGTTGTCAAGAGGCGTAGTGAAAAGGAGCTGTCACAGATCGGTCTTTGAAACCGATTTGCGGCAGCCCCAATTTAAGGGCTTTGAAAAATTTTATTGGCGGTCTGTTTCAACAAGTGTGAAGATTTTATTTGTAAAGAATTCGACTGACAAGATATTTCTGAAAAATAGAAACTGCGTAAATGATAAAAAATGCACCTAATATGGACAATATCCATATATTGAAATTGGTCGGGCAGTATGCCGCCATCCATTTGCCGAGTGCGGCACCCAACAGTGTAAAAGAGACTATATATCCTCCGGTGTATATTGATGCCTTTTGTTTTTTGGAATATATTTTCTTTTTGAGTTGAATCAGCCAAAGTATTTCATACCCGATTCCAAGAAAACCTATCATAAAAAAACAAAGAACTGTCATTCTATATATTGTAGTCACCAGTACAGAACATTCTAATCCTAAGTATAGCAGAAACAGAGCCAAAGAAAGAATTCCGCGTTTTTCTTTGTCTTTTTGAACGAGGAAAAAGACAAGAATATAAGTTGCCAAGAGAATCAGTCCGTAAAAGGGAGTCGTTATAAAGATTGGGAGCATAAAGACCAACAGCAAAAAACAAATCAAAAAATAAGTGCCACTTTTAAACTCTACGCATTTTAACGAGGCGGCGTAGAAATAGAGTTCGTTTTTCATCGTGAAGTTTTCCTTCCGCTCAAATCCATTCATCTAAAAGTGGCATAATAACAAAATCGTATAGAAATCCAACTCCAAGACCAATAAGCGTACCAACACCCGGAGAAATCGCTGTTCCGGCTTTTGCCAAAATTAATGATGTGCCAATGGAGACAGCACCGGATCCAATATCAAGTGCCGCATCAGAAACAATTTCAAGATTCGTCTCACCGTTTTGGATATTTTCTGCGATTCCCAGTCCGGCATTAATAATTGCAACTCCAGAAGTTATCCCATAACCTACACCATTGAGTTTTTGGCTTACAGAGCTTATTTCTGTGTTTACTTGGTTTGTCCAAAGACCTTTTCCAATGTTATTTGGACGAGGTGAATTCAATATTGACTTTTCAATAGCACTCTGAGTAATCGGTTTTATAATATCTGTTGTGCGACCTATGTTGCTAATGATGGTGCCGGTAATTTCATATTCCGAGGCTGGATTTTTTTGCTGATTGGTTTTAGCGTTTTCCAGTTTTTTCTGGTTTTCCAAGTATTGAGCCCTAATGCTGGGGTCCCAAGAGTATTGCGGGGGAATATCATCAAGGGTAATCTCTCCTGCCAAATATAGTATACGCGCTTGTTCAATGGATGTAATTCGAGGTACAGTGGACTGTTTGACATTCAAATTGCCAATGGTTTTGTCTTTCTTTCGTGTCGATA
The DNA here is from genome assembly GCA_934489945.1 of uncultured Eubacteriales bacterium. Classification (GTDB taxonomy): domain Bacteria; phylum Bacillota; class Clostridia; order Oscillospirales; family CAG-272; genus RGIG8775. Next base: position 2,312 of record CAKSSY010000112.1, on the reverse strand, counting down.
CAACTCGTTCATCCGCACTCAAACCAAAGGGGTCGACGTTGGAAACAGGGTTACCGTTTGCGTAAGCATAACGGTTAAGGGTGATGGCGTTGGAGATATCACCGGGGATAACATCCGCATTGACGAATCGGCGCATATCGGGAGAATAATAACGGGCTCTCATATAAATGAGACCATTATCTTCCGGTCTCGCGATTCAAGTTATCATAAGTATAGCACATTTGGAAGAAGTTGTCAAGCACTTCGACTAAAAACAGCCACCCCCAAAGGGGTGGCTGAAAAACTATGTGCTTTATATCAAACAGTTACTTTATTCACCTTTGATATACAAAACATATTGTTTATTCCGGAATGTGAAAGGATAAGATGTTGTTTGCTCATCTATTTTATTCATCTCATCCATCTCAAAAATCACCCAGTATACCGACGGATATTTGCCGAAAAGATTCGTAATCGAAAACCAGTATACTTCCCCGGTATCCCGATAATATTGAGCGACCCACGTTATCGCAGAATCCAATTCCACTCCGGAGGAATGAGATACCGAATAACGTTCACCGTCCAAAAAGTGCTTGCGCTTGATGGTTACGGTACTCAAAGTGTCTCCCGTTTTGTCTCCCGTCTTGATCAGGAAATCCACATAACGTTCCTTCTGACTATAAAGCCCAATCTCAGTTGTCTGCCTCGTATAGAGATCTGAGCATTTTCTTGCCATGTCAATCGTTTTACAATATCCGAGCAAATTCTGAGGAGAAAGTGTATTGATACCTACGAACAAGAGGATACCGACCAAGAAATATACAACAAAGATTATATATGTTTTTTTCATGTAGCATACCCGTTACGATTCAGCAAAGCCGTTAGGAGCGGAACTGCCTTTGCGGCATCGGAAAAATGTTTTTTTGCCATATCAAAATCTTCTTTCTGTCGATCGTCAACACCCCAGTAATAATCCACGATTGCTTTCACAACAGTGGGAAGATTCGATGGCAGTTCTTTGAGAAAACAATCGATCGTCACATTTTCCTGAATTAAGGCTTGGTATAGGTCATTTTGGAGAGGTTTATATTTCCTCTCAAATTTTACTTTTAGCCGTTTATACTCCGACTGATAACCATACTCTTTCAAAAACAGAAGGGCGAGTATTATATTTCCGACTGCTGAATGGTGTATATCTACAGCGCGTATTTTGCGAATATATCTGTCAATGTCATCTTTTTTTTGAAGAATGACCAAATCTGATATCATCATAAGTCTTAACGTGCTACATTCCTGAGACAACGGATGTTTTTTTTCATATTGCTCAAGCAATTTCAAGTGTTCTGAAACATCAATATCTTTTTTTTGAAGTTGTTGTTTAAGGATTTCCAGTTGTCTTTGATTTCGACGAAGAATCAGGCAAAATCCAAAGAAATAAACGAGAAGAAAAATGAGAGGGAAGTTGATTCTATAGAAAAGGCGTATGATGTCATTCATTTCGGGGTGCTCTCCTCTTCAAACGAGAAAAATGATTGGTTACACCGGTGCGTTCGGCAAAACATTAACGATTGCATCTACAGCAGCCGTTATATCGCCAGAGGCCAAAGCGACAGGAATGGCAGAAACCAAGGCAGGAGCCAAAAGTGATGCGCCTACAGCGACTCCCCCAACAAAAATCCTTGAAAGATGATCAATCTCAACCTCCAAACAAAGCGAAATTGTCGGAAGTGACTTATCTTCCGGTTCATAGGTTATGCTAATAGTGTCTTTCGTAGATTTGAGCCCTTTCTGTGAATCTGCAGAAAATCCGTATTCATCATATTGAATCGACAATGATGTTCCGATGGCCATTTCCTTTTTGTCTGCATATACTCCCACCTGAACTTTTCCATCACCCCCGGCAAAGTTGATTTGTGGGGCTTTTATCGAAGCCTTGTCACCTGTTTTGTTGAAGGTGGCATTAGAGTTTGTCTCTGTAGCATAAGAGGCGGTCCAAGTAAGATTTACGGAAACACCACATTTATCGAATTCGTAAATAGTTCCCGATTTACTTGCATCCAACTCTATTCCCAAAGCTTTTGTTAACTCATAAATCTCTTCATTTTCTTTCTTTATTTTTTGGCTAATAGTCAAATTGTTATCGACTTTCCCCCGTTGCTTTTCTTTCCCAAGCGGGTCCGTAAAAGAAACTGGATTTCCGTTTACATAAGCATATCGATTGAGGGAAGTGGAGTCGGTAATATCACCATGCAGAATATCCGCATTGACGAATCGGCGCATATCGGGAGAATAATAACGGGCTCTCATATAAATGAGACCGTTATCTTCCGTTA
>CAKSSY010000111.1 GCA_934489945.1 uncultured Eubacteriales bacterium | reverse complement strand
CTCCGCTCCGTTTCCGCGCTCACGCGGAAACGTTCACACCACCCTCCCCAAAGCTCTTGAACAAATTGGAAAAGACGCGTCGCCGTGACGTGTAAAGCAAAATGGCGAGACCGATATAAAAGTTTTTGCGCCGCTTTTTTCAAAAAGCGGCACGTCCCCCCATTCTCGGCGCGCGGTTGCACCCGTTCGAGTCCCTTCTTATCAAAATGCCACCCAAAAAGCCCTGTGATAAATCACAGGGCTTTTTGGGTGGCGCGCCGTAAGGGACTCGAACCCCCGACCTTTTGGTTCGTAGCCAAACACTCTATCCAGCTGAGCTAACGGCGCATCTTTTTTTGGTGCTTAGATAGTATAGCACCTTTCTTCCTCCGTGTCAAGTGTTTTTTTCAAAAATCTTCTCGTTCTTTTTCATTTTTCTTTCCCCTAAAATCGAAAAATTACGCAAAACCATTGAAAAAACAGAAAAAATGTGGTATACTGCTGTTTGTATAAATTTCGGCTTGTATGCCAAAAAGAAGGTTGATGATTATGACGAAAATCGACGTGTTTTCCGGCTTCCTCGGTGCCGGCAAAACCACTCTTATTCAAAAACTGCTCAAAGAAGCCTATGTCGGCGAAAAGGTCGTCCTCATCGAAAACGAATTCGGTGAAATCGGCATCGACGGCGGCTTCCTCAAAGATGCCGGTGTCGAAATCACCGAAATGAACAGCGGGTGCATCTGTTGCAGCCTTGTGGGAGACTTCGACAAGGCTCTGCACAAGGTTCTGGAACAGTTCCACCCCGACCGCATCCTCATTGAACCGTCGGGTGTCGGCAAACTCTCCGATGTGATCCGCGCCGTGGGCGGCGTTCTTTCGGACGACGTGAAACTCAACAGCTTTACCACCGTCGCCGATGCCTCCAAATGCAAAATCTATATGAAAAATTTCGGCGAGTTCTACAACGATCAGATCGAAAACGCCGGAACCATCATCCTCAGCCGCACTGCCGGTATGGCGGAGGAAAAACTCGAAAAGGCAGTCGCCCTTCTGCGCGAACACAACACCACCGCTGTTGTGATTACCACCCCGTGGGAGGAGCTGGACGGCAAGACCATCCTGTCTGCTATGGAGGAAAAAAAGACGCTGGAAGCCGAGCTTTCGCGTCTTGCCGCTGAGGAACATGACGACGAGGACGAAGATGACGAGGAACACGATCATGACGGGTGCCATCATCACGATCACGACGATGAGTCGGGACACTGCTGTCATCATCATGATGATGACGACGACGAACATGAGCACTGTGGCTGTCACCATCACCACGACCATGAGGATGAGGATGAACATGAACACCATCATCACCACCACGACGGCGAATGTGACGATCCCGAATGTTCCTGCCATCACCACCACCATCATCATCACGCCGATGAAGTGTTCTCCAACTGGGGCAAGGAAACCACCAAGAAATTCACCATTGACGGAATCCGCGCTATCCTTACGTCGCTGGACAGCGGCAACTGCGGTGCGGTTCTCCGTGCCAAGGGAATCGTGGCGGGAGAGGACGGGAAGTGGATTCACTTTGACTACGTCCCGGGCGAAGCCAATGTCCGCAACGGTTCTGCCGACATTATCGGACGTCTTTGCGTGATCGGCTCCAAGCTCGATTCGGACGCACTTGCCGCCGCATTCGGCGTATAAGGAGAAACCATGCCCGAAAGAAACACACAAATTCCCATCTTTCTCTTTACCGGCTTCCTCGACGCGGGAAAGACAAAATTCATTCAGGAAACCTTGGAAAACAAGGAATTCACCGAGGGACGGCGCACCCTTCTTCTCATCTGCGAGGAGGGGGAAGAGGAATACGATCCGTCCCGGTTTGCCGATCCGAACGTTTTCTGCGAAACGGTGGAAAATGAGGAAGATTTTACCGGTGCTCTGCTTTTGTCGTTGGTGTCCAAACACAGAGCCAATCAAATCATGCTGGAATATAATGGAATGTGGTCACTTGACACGCTTTATCAGAACCTTCCGGATCCTTTGGCTGTGGCACAGGAATTCGCCTTCTTTGATTCGACCACCATTCTGACTTATAACGCCAATATGCGGACACAGACGGTCGATAAGCTCCGCTCCTGCGATCTTGCGATCTTCAACCGTGTACCCAAGGGAAGCGACATTATGCCGTTCCATAAACTGGTGCGCGGCATCTCCCGGACGGCGGACATCGTATACGACCACAGCGACGGCACCATTGAACGCGACGAGATCGTCGATCCGCTCCCGTTTGACAAAAAGGCTCCGGTCATTGAAATTGCCGACACCGACTACGCACTTTGGTACCGCGACATGGGCGAAAATCTTGCCGACTATTCGGGCAAGACCGTGAAATTCCGTGCACAGATCCGGCGTGACCCGCGTCTTTCCGACAACGAAATGCTGGCAGGACGGGAAATCATGACCTGCTGTGCCGCCGATACCGCCTACTCGGGACTGGTCTGCGAGTACGCGGGGGCATCCTTCTACCACCCGGGCGAGTGGCTGATGGTTACGGCAAAAATCGTTCTGAAAAAGCACGTCCTCTACAAGACCAAGGGTCCGGTTCTGGTTGTCACCACCGTGGCACGTACCGATCCGCCCGAGGTTGAAGTCACAACTTTCGCGTAATTTTATTTTCATAAAACGAACAAGGAGACACTGTTATGGCAAAAACAAAAGATTATTTCGGACTCGATTGGATTATCAGTATCATTCTGGCAATCATCCCGGTAACATCCTGGATCTGCGGCGCGGTTACGAGATTGCAGGAAGGTCGCATCGTGGCGTTCCTCATCCGTCTGCTTGCGGGCTGGAACATCATTTACATTCTCGATCTGATTTCCATGATTCTCAGCAAACGCATCATCCGCGTGCTGAACATCTGAATTCCAGTTCTGAAACAAGAGCGGAGGAACTCCCCTTTTCGGCTTGAAAAAGCCGGGGAAAATGCGGTTCCTCCGCTTTCCTTTTCATCACGGAACCGGTAAGGAGGAGTTGTATGGATTCGGTTCTTTTTGTTCTAGAGCTGATCGGCACTGTGGCATTTGCCGTTTCCGGCTCTATGGTCGCCGTTCGGAAAAATATGGATATTTTCGGCGTTATGATTCTCGGTCTCACGACTGCGGTCGGAGGCGGAGGGGTTCGCGATGTCGTTCTCGGCATCGAACCGGTCACGTTTCTCACAGATCCCATTTATGCCCTGCTGTCGGTCATCACTTCGCTGATCGTGTTTCTGCCTCCCGTCCGCCGTTTTCTCGGCAAGAAACACCGCACAAGCGACTTCTTTCTCCTGATTGCCGATTCAATCGGTCTGGGCGTGTTCACGGTGGTGGGCGTCCGTACCGCGTACTGCCTCTCCGAGGATTTCGGACTTTTTCTTCTGGTCTTTATTGGCGTGATTACCGGTGTCGGAGGCGGCATTCTCCGCGACACGTTTGCCGGAAACACACCGGACATTTTTGTCAAATATTTTTATGCCAGTGCATCCGTTGTCGGTGCTTTTCTTTGCGCGCTTCTCTGGAGATATCTCGGAGAACTTGCCGCAATGATTGCGGGTGCCGGTACCGTTATCATTCTCCGAATCCTTGCCGCCGTTTTTCATTGGAATCTGCCAAAGGCTTCGTGAGAGAACGGGGGGAACGAAAGCGGAGGGAACCCTTTTCGGGAAAAGGGCTTCCCTCCGCTCCGTTTCCGCGTGAGCGCGGAAACGTTCACACCACCCTCCCAAAAGCTCTTGAACAAACAAAAAAGACGCACCGCCGCAACGCCAAACAAACCGGCGAGACCGATATAAAAGTTTTTGCGCCGCTTTTTTCAAAAAGCGGCACGTTCCCCCGTTCTCTTTATCGGCGTTTCTTTTTGCTTAG
>CAKSSY010000110.1 GCA_934489945.1 uncultured Eubacteriales bacterium | reverse complement strand
AAGAGCAGTGGTGATGCCTTCCAAACAGGCTGAGAGTACGACGGTTTCGTCGAAGAATAAATTGGTTCTTCATCCCGGCGGGAAACTGTATTTGCGTGTGCCGTCCATGAAAGATATTCTTGCCCAAAAGGCGGTTAATCTTGTTGAAATTTTTGAGGGGACAACGCAGGTAATTTTTTACGATGCCGAAAGAGCAAGCTATGCAGCCTTTCGCTCGCGCATGGATCTGACACCGTTCACTTTTTCCGAATTGCAGATACTTCTCGGTGAGGAAAATGTTATTTATCATTAAAAACGGAAAAAACCGACTGTCAAGCCAAAAATTTGACAGTCGGTTTTTGCTTTGAAATCCCATATAGTCCACCATACTACTTCTGTGATCATTTGCAGGAGGATTTTTTATGTCAAAAATCAAAAAGGGACACAAAGTCGGACATATTGCTCTGAAAATCATGTTTGCTGTATTGGGACTTTTTTTGATTACCGGATGTGTTGTGGCAGGCTATATTCTGACGCATTATGAGCTTTCTGCCGATTTGTCTCTTCTGGAAAACGATCTTGTTGATTCAACAACCCGTTTTTATTATTATAATGAGGGAATTGATCGTGAATATAAAGATGCAGATCTTTGTGAATTCGGAGAGACCCTTCACGGGACCAAAAAGACGCTGTACCGTACACTGGATGAGATTCCGAAAAATTTGATAAACGCTTTTGTTGCTATTGAAGATAAGCGTTTTTACGATCATGACGGTGTGGATTGGTATCGTACTGCGGCGGCGACAGCCAACTATCTGTTCGACTTTGACAGTCGGTTCGGAGCGTCCACGATTACGCAACAACTTGTTAAGAATGTGACGGGAAACAGCGAGATTTCGGTGGATCGGAAATTACAGGAAATACTATGGGCATTGGATATTGAAAAAAAACTGGAGAAAAACGAGATTCTTGAGAAGTATCTCAATGTTATCAATCTTTCACGGGGCTGTTACGGTGTCGGCTCCGCCTCTTGTCTTTATTTTTCCAAAGAGGTGAGTGAGCTGTCTCTTGCCGAATGTGTCTGTCTTGCCGCTATTACAAACAGTCCAACTTACTACGATCCCATCCGGAATCTCGAAAACAACCGTGACCGGAGTGAGATGATTTTGGATGCCATGCTGGAGCAGGGCTATATTTCCCAAGAAGATTACGATGAGGCAATTGCTTCGCCGGCAGTTTTGTGTCCCAATGAGGAAATGATGCGGGAAACGGTCAATTCCTGGTATGCCGATATGGTGGTGGAGGATGTAATAACCGATCTTTCGGAGAAATACGGCTATTCGCGAAAAACGGCATCCGACATGGTGTATAACGGAGGGCTTCGTATTGTAACCGCCATGAATCCGTATGTTCAGAATCTTTTGGAATCTTATTATTCGGATGTTTCGCATTTCGGAAAACAGAATGGGGAACGGGCACAGTCTGCTATGATCGTGATAGAACCACATACAGGAGATATTCTCGGCGTCGTGGGTGCAATTGGAGAAAAAACGGGAAATCGTGTTCAGAGTTATGCAACAACAGCTCATCGCCCTTCCGGTTCGACGATCAAACCTCTTTCGGTTTATGCTCCGGCTCTTGAAAAGGGACTGATCACGTATGCCACGGTTTATGACGATGTTCCTCTGAAATTCATTCCGAAGGGAAGTGCCCATAAGCTCGTCGGGTGGCCGCAGAATGCCAATCTCGTGTATAACGGACTTGTTACCGTCAGTTATGCGCTGAAGAATTCACTTAACACCGTGGCACTTAAAGTTCTGAACGATCTTGGGACGGAAAATTCTTTTGATTTTGTAAAAAACACGTTGGAGATGAACAGTCTGATTGAAGAGCGAAAGTTGGCAGACGGAAGAACGCTTACCGACAAAGCACCTGCGGCGTTGGCACTCGGACAGATGAACTATGGGGTGACGCTTCGCGAAATTGTAGCCGGATACACGATTTTTCCGAACGAAGGAAATTACAGTGGTTCGCGTTCTTATATCCGTGTCACCGATTCCTGCGGCAGAGAATTGCTTGTAAACGAGGTGAAAAGTCGTCGTGCAATCAGTTCCGCCAATGCCTGCGTGATGACGAAAATGCTGGAGAATGTTATACGGACAGGTACGGCAAGTTCCATTCATCTGGACGAGATGATTGAGGTGGCAGGAAAGACCGGAACCACACAGGACAGCAAGGATCGCTGGTTTATTGCATATACTCCTTATTGTTTGTGTGGCGTGTGGTATGGCTATGAATATCCGAAAACCATTGACGCAACGCAGAAGGCGACGTATTTAAAGATATGGAACGATGTAATGACGACACTTCATCGTGATTATTTAATTCCCGCCGGCGGAAATCGCCGCTTTAAAATGGACAAGGATGTTGTTACTGCAACTTATTGTAAAGATTCCGGACTTCGGATGTGTCCGACCTGCTATCTAGATCCGCGCGGTGCCAGATTGGAAACGGGGTATTTTGTTCGCGGAACTGAGCCGCGGCGAGCCTGTAACATTCATGCCGCCGTGGACTACGATTACGAGGGAGGAGGCATTGCCTGTCCCTATTGTGACCCGGAGGTGGTGCAAAAGATCGGTCTGATCCGTGTACGACGCAGTTTCCCGGTGCAGATTTATGTGACGGACGCACAGTATGTCTATCGCGATTTACCCTTGGGAACAACGCCGTGTTCGGATGGAGATAAACCGTATTTCTATTCGGCATTGCGGAGAGGGGAATATTGCGGGATATCGCATGGTGTAAAACAATTTAATTGCTATTGCGGCGAACATTTCGGTCATTCCGGTTGGCTTATGCGGCGACGTGATGAAAAAACGGAGGAAATTGATACGGAATGAAATGTACTTTGCGCTCATATAAATAGAGTGTGAGGTGACGAAACAATGCAGAACATCCGAAAAAATTGCTTTGTCCGTGAATTTAAACGAGCCAATTTCGCGGGGATGATTGTGGGAGCGGCGATTTTGGCTTTGACGGAAATGATTTTGTGGTGTGTGATCGGAACGCCGCTGGACACATTTCACTATTTGCGGGGAAAGTGTCACGTACCGCCGGTATGGCTTTATATGTTGACAGAACTTGTCGTGCACGTTTTGCTTGGCGGAGCATGCGGCATGGTGCTTGGCGACAGATGGTGTTTTGATCAGACACCGAAATACCGCGGTTCGTTTTACTTTTTGCTTGCTGTCGTTTTCGGGTATCTGTTTTATGCTTTTTTCTTCGGTCCCGAATATTTTCTCGTAGCTCTCTTGCTTGCCGCCATGGAACTTTTCGGACTCGTTATTTGTATGCTCAATTATTTTCGTGTAATTCGCGTTTCGGCAATTTTGGTCGGTGTTGGTTGCTTGTGGGCTTTTTATCGTTTGTGCATTTCTGTGATTTCATTTTTTGTTCTATGAAAAAGTGACAAAAATCTTGACAAAAGGAGAGATTTGTAGTATACTTTACTAAAATCAATTCGTTCAGGAGGAAAAAATGAAAGTTGTAAGAATCATAAGTCTTGTACTTGCTGTTTTAATGATGGGAATGGTGTTGGTTTCCTGTGGAGGCGATAGTTCCGAATCTACAGACACCAAGCCGACAGATATCAAGAAACATGATCCGATCAATGTGAATATTATTGTCAGAGAATCCGAAAATGGCGAAAACAAATATGCCAGCGATGAAAATACAGGGTATGACTACGTTGGTGATGCGACCACACCTCTTGCGATTCTTGAGGAATTTATGGATTTCACTTATGACATTACCATTACGTATGATGATAATGGAAATCTTGCCAAGGTTGGTGATTTGGAAGCAGCCGGAGGTCATTTGTGGCTTTGGAGTCTTGCTAAGGCTCCTAAGACCGCTTCCATGGCAACGCGGATGGACGCAAATCTTGACGATTATACCGATATTAAGAATGGCGATACCATTGTCATTTACCTGAGTTGAATGAAAATGATAAGAGAGTCACGGCAGGATTGAACTGCCCCAAATTGTACGGACAGCACAAAAAAGAGTCTCAAGGTAGAAAATATTAAAAATTAAGCAACGAACT
>CAKSSY010000109.1 GCA_934489945.1 uncultured Eubacteriales bacterium | reverse complement strand
GTGCGGTATTGAGGCACTCTTCGATACAGATACCGATATTGCCTGCGTCATGAACGAGAATTACTTCAGCCCCATAATGTTCCACTAATTTTCGACGTTCCTCACTCACCGAGTCCGGCATAATAATTTTGGTTTTGTAGCCTCGAACAGCTCCGACCAACGCAAGCCCGATGCCTTGATTTCCGCTGGTAGGTTCTACGATTATAGTGTCGGAATCGATCAATCCACGTTTTTCCGCATCGCGAATCATGTTATAAGCCGTACGGGTTTTGATGGAGCCACCAACATTCAAACCTTCGAATTTCACAAGAATTTCCGCTCCATCCGAATCCGCTAAGTGATTAAGCCGGATGATAGGGGTGTTACCAATAGCTTCGAGAATATTATTGCAAATCATGCAGGGTTTCCCTTCGATTGATGATGTTTTACCGATGTTGTACAGTGTTTTTTCTTTGAAAATACAAAACGAATTAATATCTATTATATTATAGCAGATAAATAAAAAAAGGCAATAGGATTTATTCTTTTTTTAATCATATCGGTGTTTTTTTGGTGGTAATGACAAAAAACAAGTTTTTTAGAAAGATACAGTTGACAAATATGACAAAACAAGATATAATAAAATATATTCGCTAAAAGTGATTATACATTTTGAAAGGAGCCAATGTCATGCGTATATTGGTGTGTATTAAACAGGTTCCGTCAAGCAATCGCGTAGAGGTGGATCCTGTAACCGGCGTGTTGAAACGTAACAGTGCCGATGCAAAGATGAATCCTTACGATCTGTTTGCTTTGGAAACAGCCTTTTCTCTCAGAGAAAAGTGTGGTGGAGAAATTACTGTCCTTACTATGGGTCCTCCGCAAGCAGAAGCAATTATCCGTGAGGCATTTGCCATGGGGGCAGACAAGGGCATTTTGCTGTCCGACCGTGCTTTTGCCGGATCCGATGTTCTCGCAACATCTTATGCGATTTCTCGTGGGGTTGCTTCCTCCGGTTCTTATGATTTGATTCTTTGCGGCAAGCAGACAACCGACGGCGACACCGCGCAGGTCGGTTCGGAGATTGCCGAACAATTGGGACTCCCGTCTCTTGCCAATGTTTTGGAATTGAAGGCGGATGGAGAGAATTCTGTTCGTGTAACTATGGATATGGGAGACGGCGTCTTAACAACCAATGTTGAGCTTCCTTGTTTAATTTCCGTGGATAAAGATATTTGCCAACCACGTCTTCCGTCATATTTGAAGAAGAAAGCAACAACAAAACGCGAGATTTACGTATTGACTTTTGCTGATCTTGAAAATGCCGACCGTAATCGTTGTGGGCTCGGCGGTTCACCAACCCAGGTGCGGCGTATTTTCCCGCCCGAGAAAAACGAAGCTCGTGAAGTGTGGCAAGGAAGTGGGTTTGAGTTGGCATCCCGTATGATGCAAAAACTGATTGACGAAAAATTCATTTGAGGGAGGTACAGACATGGGAAAATTGATTTTTCATCCTGAAAAGATACAAAATGCAGACGAATTTATCCAGGTTTGTCCATTTGGTGCTTTGGAGAAAACGGCAGGCGGTGTGGAAACAAACGCCGCGTGTAAAATGTGCCGTCTTTGCGTCAAACGTTCGACAAACGGCGAAGTCGAGTACATAGAGGAAGAAAACCAAGATGCGGATATTTCCATGTATCATGATATCTGTGTTTTGGCGGATCAGACAGATGGCGAAATTCACCCCGTCACATTTGAGTTAATCGGCAAGGGAAGAGAACTTGCCGACAAGGCGGGATGCCGATTGATTTGTCTGATGATCGGAGAGAATGTAACGGCTCTTGCTGATGAACTTCTTCATTATCCTGTGGATGAAATTTTTGTATACGATGATACAGAACTTCGTTATTACCGTTCCGAACCGTATGTTGCCGTGATGGAAGATTTCAAAACCCACTATCACCCATCTGTCTTTTTGATTGGCGCAACTACTGTTGGCAGACAACTGGCTCCTCGGGCGGCGGCAAGATTTCAGACGGGATTAACTGCCGATTGTACAATTCTTGACATCATTCCCGAAAAATGCGAATTGGTTCAAATTCGTCCTGCGTTTGGCGGGAATATTATGGCAGAGATTCATACTCCGAAAAATCGACCGCAAATGGCAACGGTTCGATATAAGGTAATGCAGGCACCAAATCGATCGGAAACAAAGCAGAACGGAAAAATTACACTTTGCAGTACAGATGGGATTTCTTTGATATCGGCAATTACGGTTTTGAATCTTGAAAAGAAGGAAAAAGTCACCAATATTGAATCTGCTTCGGTTCTCGTGGTTGCCGGACGCGGTGTGAGAACCAAAGAAGATCTTTCTATGCTTCATGAACTTGCCGACGAACTTGGCGGTGAACTTGCCTGCACAAGACCGCTTGTAGAATGCGGCTGGATGGGGGCACGTCATCAGATTGGTCTTAGCGGAAGAACTGTGCGTCCTCAGCTTATCATCACCTGTGGTGTTTCAGGAGCGGTTCAGTTTACTGCCGGAATGCGATCTTCAGAAAAAATATTTTCCATAAATAAAGATGCTAAGGCACCGATTTTTGAGGTGGCACATTATGGTATAGTAGGAGATATTTATGAAATTGTTCCCGCTCTGATAAAGGCGATTCGTTTATACAAGGAGGGAAAATAAATGCTCAGACATTGCAATGAAGAGGATTACCGGAACATATCCGAATTGCTTGATGATTCGACAAGAGCTATCATAAACGATGAAATTGGGGAGGAATATTCCCATGACGAACTCGGATCATTGAGAATGGCACCGGAGGTTGTGGTCAAGGCTATGTCAACGGAAGAAGTATCACGCGTATTGGCATACGCCAATTGTGAGCATATTCCGGTGACACCGCGAGGTGCCGGCACCGGTTTGGTCGGTGCTGCTGTACCGGCACTTGGCGGGATTGTGTTGGATCTTTCGGAAATGAATCGCATTTTGGAATTGGATCAGGATAACTTAACTGTTACGGTAGAACCCGGTGTTCTTTTGATGACACTTGCCGCTTATACCGAGGAAAACGATTTTCTTTATCCTCCCGATCCGGGTGAAAAGACGGCGACAATCGGTGGCAACATCAGTACCAATGCCGGAGGTATGCGGGCGGTGAAGTATGGAGTGACCCGTGATTATGTCCGTGAACTGGAAGTTGTTCTTGTGGATGGTACAATAATAACGCTTGGCGGTAAGGTCGTGAAAAACAGTTCCGGATTGGCTTTGAAGGAGTTGTTTGTGGGAGCAGAAGGGACTCTTGGAATTGTAACCAAAGCAACCCTTCGATTGTTACCTCTTCCTAAAGTTAATGTCAGCCTCCTTGTGCCGTTTCGAAATCTGAAAGACGCAATTGATGCCGTTCCCAAAATAATTCGTTCCAAGGCAATTCCGACAGCAATTGAATTTATGTCTCGCGAGGTCATTATGGCTTCTGAAACCTATCTCGGAACTCGCTTTCCGGATTCTTCGGCTGACGCATATCTGCTTTTAAAATTTGACGGAAACAGTAAGACTGAAGTAGAAGCGGATTACAGCAAGATTGCCGAAACCTGTATTAGCCTTGGAGCAATAGATGCTTTTATCATGGACACAGAAGAAAGAAGTGCAGCGGTTTGGAAAGCACGCGGTGCGTTTTTGGAAGCCATCAAAAACTCCACTTCCGAAATGGATGAGGTTGATGTTGTGGTACCGAGAAGTGCTGTTAATGAAATGGTTACCTACACTGACGGGTTGCAGGAAAAACTCGGTGTTCGGATTCGTTACTTTGGGCATGCCGGCGACGGAAATCTTCATATTTATATTCTTCGCGATGCACTTTCCGAACAAAAGTGGAAAGAAAAACTGAATGAAGCAATGCGACTGATGTATAAAAAAGCCGGTGAATTGCGCGGACAGGTTTCCGGTGAACATGGTATCGGTCATGCAAAGATGACATATCTTGAAGAATCCCTCGGCGAAACACAACTAAATCTTATGCGTGGTATAAAAAAAGTTTTTGATCCAAACGGAATTTTGAATCCCATGAAAGATTATCAGTAAAATCATTGACGGGTACAGCATTTTGCTGTACCCGTCAGATCACTGACAAAGCCCATCTTAAGCGAGAGATGGGCTTTGTTTTTTGTAAAAGCAGAGAAAAAGGGCAAAGAAATTGGAGGTATTCCTCCAGCAGAGGTAGGCAATTTT
>CAKSSY010000108.1 GCA_934489945.1 uncultured Eubacteriales bacterium | reverse complement strand
ATTCATGATAGCGATAGATTTTCCTTAAAGTATTTGGTTAGCACTTAAACTTTAACATAATGAAAATCTTTTCGCTATCTTTTTTATTGCCTTTGTCTCATATGTATTGTAATCCTACAGCAAATTTTCGTTTATAGGGCATTATGTATTGATTTATTCACAGTTTTATGAAAATAAATTTGGGTATCTATTACAGCAATAGGTGAACTTTTAGGGCGGCTTTTTTTCGCCTATAAATATAGTTTTTATAAAAAACAAAAAAATTGAAGACCACCTATTATCGTAATAGATGTCCAAAATAAATGTTGTTGCTTTTTCATCCATCAAAAAGTTTGGGGCGTTAAAATTATATGTTAAATATCTTTCTTTCATTGGTAAATGACAATCTATTTGTAAGCAGAGTAATCTTAGCCTTTTCGCCACGCACCATTGCAAATTTAACTGTTAAATATAGGCAATTCGGGAAACGGGATATTCCCCCGTTTTGCAGATGGCTTTTTGCGTTCTTCAAGCGGACAATGATGGTCGGCGGAAAAATTGCAGTGATCAAAAAAACAATATAAGCACAGGAGGTACTTATGAAAAAAAGAATTTTAACAAGTGTGTTGTCATTGCTTTTGGCATTGATAATGATGACAATGGTAGGGTGCGGAACGAACAACCCTTCCGAAACGGCGTATTGGTTTTCAAAATCAAGTACGGAATTTGTGGCGTATGACGAAGGAACCAACAATTTGGACGAAGCGGGAAACTATTGGCATTTCACCGTGGCGAAGGATGTTGAAACCACTATGAATCTTATCATCAATGTCGGCAATTATTCCTCTGCGGCGTATTTGTACGTAAACGGCACACAAGTTCAAAGCGAAACCAATACAGGAGTCTACACTTATGTATATAAATTATCACTAAAAAAGGGTGATGAAATTAAAATTCACGCCTTTTGGGTAAATTCTCTGTATGCGAGTGAAACGGGATTTGAATTGCAACAGATAAGTGTGAGTGTGGACGGAAAAAACTATATTTTGATCGAATTTGACAAACTGAAATAATTTGGGAGGAAAAGAAAATGAGACTTGGAACAAAGTTGTTAAGCCTTCTTCTTTGTGTGTGTATGCTTGTCCCGTTATTTACGGCTTGCGGATCGAAAGAAGAAAATTCAGGTGAGGAATACGTAAATCTTGAGGTTATCATTGAACCGTACGATTATAGCGCGGATGATGATAAGTTTGCGCTTACCACCGGTGCTGTTATGACTATGATAACAGATAAAATTATGTCAACAGCCAAAGATAAAGCAAAAGCATATGCAAGTGATTTGGGAAACAAAGTAACGACAAAGGTTACGGATTGGCTCAAATCAAAGTTGCTTTACTGTCTTGAAATCGAGCCTACTCCCGAGCCTCCTCAATATACCGCTACCGACGTTTATGCAAAGCTGACAACCATTGAAGAAGATATCAAGAAAATGAAAAATTCCTTGAATATTTTGGAGCAAAAAACAGAGAATAACCAATTTTATGTAAAATACACAGCGTTTGTAAACAACCTTTCCGCAATAAGAACATTTACCAAAACTCCTTACATAACCTCTTCAACTCGACTTTTTGAAGAAAAATGTGTTTTTGTTGTCCGAAATTCCGCAGTAAATGCTTTTCTGCATCAGAAATGCGGATTCATGTTCTTTTTTGGCGTATTTCTGTTGCAGAAAGTACACAAAGTAAAGTAAAGTAAATAAAAGTAAATATACTTCGTATATATAGCAACAGCTCACCCGATTTCTCGGATGAGCCGTGTTTACTCTTCTTCCGAGAGGAACTTATCAAATTCCTCTTCGTTACTGTACCCGTACTCTTTTGCAAAGTAATTGCCCACAATCGTAACGATGGTGGATGCCATTTCGCCACGCTCCGACATATCGCTATCATCTGGTGGGGTTTCTTCGCACTCTATGTCGCAGATGCGTTCATACAGTTCGTTGAGTTCGTCCTCGGACTTCTTCTCGATGTCCTCTTTGGTGATTGAAAACTCATTGCACAAAAAGGCAATCTGCTCATCGTTAAGCTGAGCAAACGCTTCTTTCATTACAAACTCGCTCATTTCTTTTTACCTTTTCTCCACATGACGGTTACAACCTTACCGCTGTCAGTATCAACAACCATGCGGCTGCCGTCTACATCGTAGCACCGTGTGTGCGGATTGTTTCCCTCGCTGACCTCGCCTTCCGTTCTCATCTTGTCGATGCGACCGGGCGATATTCTTCTACCGCCAACTCGGTCAAAAGCATGGGACGATACGGACTTGATTTCAATGCCATCGTGAGTTTTCTGCCCGACAAGCCGGTTGCTTAGTTTGGCTTTGTCCTTTTCGGACAAACTGCCTCCGCCGGGTTTCTTTCCCGAACCCGGTTCGCCGTCCATTTCGTCCTGTTTTTTAATTATATCATGCGCACCGCCGTTTGTAAAGTCCTTTCGGTGAATTTGCTCTGTGTTTTCAGAAAATTCACCAATGGGTTTATCAACAGAGAGTTGCGAAACCAAGAAATCAATGGACTTCGAGAATGGTTCGTAAAGATTGGCGTTTTGCAACGAATGTAGGTCCGTGAAAGCGTTGTTTTGCATCTCATTGGTGTTTGTATTGACATTTCCGCTGAAATCCGTAGTGAGGAAAATATGAGGTTTCCCGTACTGCGAAGGAAGGTCTGCCAGTTCGCCAAGCGATATAAGCTCGTTCGGCGTGATACCGAACTCTTCCCATGTCTCTCTCGCTGCCGCTTCTTCTGGCGATTCATCGCCTTCAATGTAACCGCCCGGACCGCCTATCCCTCGTCCGTCTTTCCGTTCGCCGCATAGAATTTTACCATCCTTGGCAACTATGACGCCAACGGAGCCCTTTTGGTTCTCGTCGGTATTCGTTGCCGATTGTGGCTGCGGCGTTGGTGTAGGAGCGACAGTTTCCTGTGCTTCCTGTTCCATCACGCCTTGCAAAAGCGTTTGCATTTCAGCATCTGTGATGTCTGGCGAATTTTCATCGATGAGGTCTTCGATAACATAGTCCTCAGAGGATTTCAGACCATTGCGAACTTCGGACGGGTCAAGAACGCCCATGTCAACATAAATCTGTGCAGTATTCGCTTTCGTTTGTGCGGTAGCTGCCTTTACTTGGTTCACCTGTGCCTGCTCCGTTTCGCTGAGCGACCACAGCGGTGAGAACGCCAGCTTGTAGTGCGGAATCTCCGGTATCTTTCCGGTTTTGTATTCTGCTTGGCACACCAAATCTATAATCTTGATAAGGTTGTGCTTCAACATCAGCTTGCGTATCTTGTCGATGTAGTTATAGTAGTTTTCAAGGTCGTTTTCTCCCGTTGCGAACATACCGGCGGGGGAGCGACCAAACAGAACTGTTTGCGGGATTTCCGTGATGGCAGAAAGCATATTGCAGGTGGAATCAATCACATCTTTTACACCCGAAAGTTGAAATGTCTGAAATGAATAATCCTCGCCCTCGCTATTATCACAAAGTCGGTTGCGCGTTTTGCAAGAAACGTCGTAGACAGCCTTAACTATGTCAGACGTTTGAAAGCAAAGGGAATCGGCGTATATTTTGAAGAACAAGCCCTTGATTCTCTTAAAAGTGAAAACGAGATGGCGTTAGGAATATATAGCGTTCTTGCCCAAGCGGAAAGCGAGAATATCAGCGCAAACGTGCAATGGGGTATTCGTCAACGTATGCAGTCAGGAACGTTTAAGTTTCGGTACAATCTTCTCGGTTACCGAAAAGGCGATGACGGCGAACCCGAAATTGTCGAGGAAGAAGCAAAATATATCAGTGCGATTTTTAATATGTATCTCGATGGCAAAAGGAAAACGACAAGACCGTTCTTGCTTCCTCTATCTGGGGCGTGGATATTACGATTTTCTTTGCCGAAGAAGAACCTGCGCGAAACGCAAAAGAGGCCTGCCTGAGTATCATTGGCAGACAGTATGAGAGCAGGGCAGTGGCTGGAGAATAAAAGTTCCGAGCCGCAGTTGCAGCTCGGAATGGGAGAATAAGGTTTGATTTGTAGTATAGGAGATATTTTGTCTGCGTGCTAGCCGAAATTTTTGCGGCGTGGAACAAAAATTCCTTTTAGAGAGCAAATTATAAGCAGAATATGGCATACAGCGGAACAGACTGAATGCCGTTCTCAAAACCGAAATTTTTCGTTGAAAGCCGGAT
>CAKSSY010000107.1 GCA_934489945.1 uncultured Eubacteriales bacterium | reverse complement strand
TGTTTATACTTCAGCCGACAGCGTGTTTCAGATTGCCGCACACGAGGACTCGGTTTCGGTCGAAGAACTTTATCGTGATTGTGAAATAGCAAGAAAGATTCTGACCGGAAAACACGGCGTCGGCAGAGTGATTGCGCGTCCATTTAACGGCGAGTACCCGTTTACACGTACCCCTCGAAGGCACGATTTTTCACTTCTTCCGCCATCTCCCACAATGCTTGATTTTTTGAAGAAGGCAGGATTTGATACCATTTCTGTCGGGAAAATTGTAGATATTTTTGCAGGAAGGGGAATTTCCGAAAGTCATCGAACTACCTGTAACCGCGAGGGAATGGAAAAGCTGACTTCTCTTGTCGAACGTGATTTTCACGGTCTCTGTTTTGCCAACCTTGTTGATTTTGATATGATTTACGGGCACCGGAACGATGTGACCGGATATGCAGCCGCTATGACGGAATTTGACCGTTGGCTGGGAGGTTTTCTTCCGCTCTTGAGGAGAGACGATCTTCTTCTTATTACGGCAGACCATGGTTGTGATCCATCAACACCGTCTACCGATCATTCGAGAGAGTATACGCCGATGTTGTTGTACGGTACAGATATCTCTCCTGTAAATCTCGGCACACGTCCGACTTTTGCGGATATTTCGGCAACGATTTTGGATAATTTCGGAGTTTCCAAAGAGGGACTCTCGGGCGAGAGCTTTCTTTCACTGTGCTAATGTCTGGTGTTCCGTAGCCTCTTTAGGGGAAGATATCGGTGGCAGATTATTGTGCAATTGACCGTATTGTATTGCCGTGTTCTAGCGTTTTTTGGAGAAAGACCGAAAAGAGAAATCAAAGAGGTAGAAAGGAGACTTTTCCATGACGGATTCTGAACTGATAAAAAGGGCAGAGATTGCCCGTGCGAATGCTTATGCACCGTATTCAAAGTTTTCTGTCGGATCGGCACTTCTTGCGAAATCGGGAAAGGTATACATCGGGTGTAACATTGAAAATTCTGCTTTTACCCCGACGGTTTGTGCTGAACGGGTGGCATTTTTCAAAGCATTGAGTGAGGGAGAGAGGGAATTTTTTTCTATTGCAATTGTCGGTGGAAAAGCAGGGGAACCCTCGACATTTTGTCCTCCGTGCGGTGTTTGCCGTCAGGTCATGGCGGAATTTTGCGATGCGGATTTTCGTATCTTGTTGGGAACAACGGAAAATTATCGCTTATACCTGCTCCGGGATATTTTGCCCCTTGCTTTTTCTCTAGATAATCCGACATGAGTCAGGAAAAGAACAAATATGAAAATATCTTCAAAGCTGATACGTAAGCAACTTTCAGTATTTAAACCGTTTGTGTCCGGCTGTTCTCTGAAAAATGCACGACGCGGGCAGGACAAACTCGGTGGATTGATGGCATCGATTTATAAAAGCAGTGTCAAAGTGGCGAAACATAATTTCGGACTGTTTGAGGGGGCTATGATTACGCCGAAAGATGAAGTCGGAGAGGGAATTATTCTTTATCTTCATGGTGGTGGCTATACCTGCGGAGATTTGGAGTATGCCAAGGGATTTGGTTCTGTTCTTGCCGCTAAATGTGGACTTAGAGTCTTTTGTGCCGCTTACCGTTTGGCTCCTGAATCCATTTTCCCCGCGGCAGTAGACGATGCTCTGCTTACCTATCATTATCTTATTCGGAAAGGATATCCCGCATCGTCAATCGTTCTTTGCGGAGAGAGTGCCGGCGGCGGTCTCATATATGCCTTGTGTCTGAAGTTGAAATCTCTTGGAGAGCCTCTTCCCGCCGGTTTGATTGGAATTTCTCCATGGACAGATTTGACATCCTCCGGAGCAAGCTATCAGATCAACCGTGAAATTGACCCGTCTATGACACAGGAACGTTTGAAATATTTTGCCGATTGCTATATTCATGGCGATCAGGCGGGCATATCCGATCCAATTAAGGATTCTGCACGAAAGCGGAACCCATTGGTGTCTCCGATTTTCGGAAATCTTTCAAGTTTTCCACCGTCTCTTATATTTGTCGGTGGCGACGAGATTATGCTGGATGATGCACGCGGGATACATGAAAGACTGCTTTCCTATGGAAATCGCAGTCAGCTTGTTGTTACGCCGCATATGTGGCACGCCTATGTGTTGTATTGCTTGGATGAAAACGAGAATGACTTTGTCCGCATCCGTTCGTTTTTACGTTCGGTGCTTCCGGCACAGAAAAAACTTCGTTGGATGAAACTTGACAATTCTGCTAAAATTTTTCCGGCATCCCGCAGTCGGAATTGGACGAATGTATTTCGTTTGTCAGCTACCCTAAAGGAACCGGTCGATTGTTCAATTTTGCAATCGGCTCTTGATGTGACGATTCGACGGTTTCCGTCTATTGCCGTTCGGATACGGTGCGGTCTTTTTTGGTACTATTTGGAAGAGATTCCGAAAGCACCGGAAATACAGGACGAAAAGAGTTATCCGCTTGTTCGTATGCCGTTTGACGACATCCGAAAGTGTGCTTTTCGGGTCGTATCTTATCGGAATCGTATTGCAATCGAGGTTTTTCACGCCTTGACGGATGGTAACGGCGGTCTTGTTTTTTTGAAAACGTTGGTCGCGGAATATCTGTCTCAGAAATACGGCATCACGATTCCGTCGACAGATGGTGTTTTGAACCGCTTGGAGGAACCGGACAAAGCAGAACTTGAGGATAGTTTTCTCAGAAACTGTGGAAAGGTCAGTGCCGGTCGCCGTGAGGCGAATTCGTATAAATTGTACGGAACACGGGAAGCGGACGGATATTTGACCGATACGACATTCATGATGAGTGCCGCCACAATCCATCGAACAGCAAAAGCGTATGGAGTGACGGTGACGGCATTCCTTGCGTCGGTAATGCTTTGTGCTTTGGCAAAAATCCAGGCAAAGGAAATTGCGGATGTAAAAAAGCGAAAGATGATCCGGGTACTGATTCCGGTGAATTTGCGTCCGTTGTTCGGCAGTCGGACTTTGCGGAATTTTGTGCTTTATACCTCACCTGGAATCGATCCGAAACTTGGTGAATATCAATTCGATGAGGTGTGTAAACTGGTGCAGCATTATATGGGACTTGAAATCACCTCAAAACAAATGAGCACCAAAATTACGACCAATGTCAACAGTGAAAAAAGTCTGATTGTCAAGATTATGCCGCTATTTATAAAAAATCTCGTTCTGAAGGCATTTTTTAATGCTGTCGGGGAACGAAAATCCTGTTTTTCGCTTTCCAATCTCGGCGTGGTGCGTTTACCTGAGGTTATGAAGGAATATATAGAACGCATGGATTTTGTCTTGGGAGTACAGTCGAAATCTCCTTATAATTGCGGTGTTATCACATATGGAGACACTTTGTATTTTAATATCATCAGTAACATTAAGGAACCAATCCTCGAATACCCTTTCTATGAAGAACTGCGGGGACTGGGGATTCATGTGAAAGTGGAAAGCAATCGGAGGGATTGAGTATGTATTGTATAAAATGTGGCGTAGAACTCGCCGACAGCGAAAAAAAATGTCCGCTGTGCGGAACCGTTGTTTATCACCCGGAGATCAAGCAATCGGAAAGCCACGGAACTTTTCCTCAATTTGAAGCTCCCAAGGAAGAATTTCGACATGATGGCATTATCTTTATTCTTTCCTTTTTATTTGCGGTGCCAATGTTTTTGACTTTGATCTGTGACTTCAGTTTACATCACGCAATTACTTGGTCGGGATATGCGGTAAATTCTTTGATGCTTGCTTATATCGTTATCGTTTTGCCTCTTTGGTTTCGCACTCCGAATGCGGTTGTCTGTGTTTCGATTGACTATGTTGGTGTTTCGTTATTTCTTTTGTATGTTAACAATCGTGTGGATGGCAGTTGGTTTTTGCCGTTTGCGCTTCCGGTTACAGCAATGGCGGCGACAATCACGCTGTCCGCCATCATTTTAACAAAGTACCTAAAGCGAGGACGACTGTTTATCTTTGGTGGAGAACTCATTTTGTGCGGTGGGTTTATGGTTGTAACAGAGTGGTTACTGAATTTGACTTTTCATTTGAGAAGACATCTTGTATGGTCGTTTTATCCCCTTAGCATATTTGTTTTGCTGGGAATGATGTTGCTGATTATTGCGGTTTGCCCGCCTCTGCGGGAATCGCTGAAAAAGAAATTCTTCATATGATAAAAAGACGAAAAACCTTGGTTCTGTAATAGATCCAAGGTTTTTTGTATTGAATGACGATAAGGTATAATATTTTTCGCAAAATCAAAAAAAGAGCAAAAAGGTAGACATGCTCACAAAACTCTGGTAGAATGA
>CAKSSY010000106.1 GCA_934489945.1 uncultured Eubacteriales bacterium | reverse complement strand
GTACGGTGTTAACCACACGCCCCTCAAACGTGCGCGTCTGCCAGTTCCGCCACTCCCGCAACAAGAACATTACTATTATACCTTTTTTTGCGGATTTGTCAAGGTCTTTTTTGAAATTTTTTGAAAAAAGTTCGGATTTAATAGGAAAAACTTGAAATGAAATCAAAAATATAGTATAATAACCACAGGAAGAATTGCGGGCAATTCTTCGCGGGCTTACGCCATCCCCGTGTCGGGAGACACGGCTGTGGCATTGACGGCTTCGCAAAAATGTCAGCGTTGTTATACAACATTTTTTGAGTTATAAAATTATAGATAAAATATGCAGAAAGGAACTTGCCGTGAAAAATAGTCTGACACTTGGTGATGGAATCGTAATTGCGGTTCTTCTTTTTGCAACGCTTCTTTCGGCACTTGTGCCGCGCGCACTTCGCTCTGAGGCGCGACAGGTTCGCATTTTCACAGAAGAAGAGACTTTTATCTATGATCTTTCGGAAGACCGCGATTTGGAAATCGTCTCTCGCGGTGTCCATCTTGTTATTCATATTTCCCGGGACGGTGTGTTTGTAAAGACCTCGGATTGCGGAAATCAGATTTGTGTAAACAGCGGAAGAATCATACGGGGAGGAGAGGTTATTGTCTGTGCACCTGCCGGTGTGCGGATTGAAATGATTTCGGGAAAGGCGGCGGACTATGTTGTCGGTTAAAAATCAAAAAGGACGCCGTGTTGTCTTTGATGCGGTCTTTCTTGCCCTTGCCTTGATTCTTTCCTATTTGGAATTTTTGTTTCCCGTCAGTCTTGTTGTGCCACTTCCGGGGTTTAAATTGGGATTTGCCAATCTTGTGATTTTGGCTCTTGCCGTTCATGTGTCGATGATGGATGCGGGAGTGGTGTCGCTTCTTCGTGTCACATTGGTCGCGATGCTGTTCGGTAATATGATCAGTTTTTGGTTTTCGCTTTGCGGTGCACTCTTTTCTCTTGCTGTGATTTTTTTAGGAAAAAGGGTAACAGTGTTCAGCTACATTGGGCTGTCTGTGCTGTCGGCAACAGGACACAATATCGGACAACTGGTTGCTGCCGTGTTCTTATTCGGATGGAGTATCGTTTGGAGCTATTTGCCTGTTATGTTGGTAGCATCCGTACTGTTCGGGACAATTTGCGGCATTCTTCTTAATTTCTTGATGCCACGTATCGGAAAGGCGGTTTTTGGAAAATGAAAAAAAGATGTTTTGTCTTTCTCATATTTTTGTTGTTTCTTTTGAGTTCCTGTGCGAGGGCGGATCGCTATGAAACGCGAAATTTTTATGTCATGGATACGCTTGCCGAAAT
The DNA here is from genome assembly GCA_934489945.1 of uncultured Eubacteriales bacterium. Lineage (GTDB taxonomy): Bacteria > Bacillota > Clostridia > Oscillospirales > CAG-272 > RGIG8775. Next base: position 2,997 of record CAKSSY010000106.1, on the reverse strand, counting down.
ACGGATTTATGAAACTGTGGGAAGCGCGGTGAATGCCTTTGCAGAATGTAAAAATCTTGCTGAGAATCTTGAAAAGGAAATTTCCGCCACGATATCGGGAAGCGAAACAGATCGTTTTAATCACAACGAGAGCGGGGATTTTTCAGAGGATTTTGTTCAGTTGGTTGCACTTTCAGTGACACTTTCTCAAAAAACAGGAGGTGCTTTTGATGCGACTTGCGGTTCGTTGATTGACTTATGGAATGTCTGTACCGCCGAAAATCGGTTGCCGACGGCAGAGGAAGAGAAAACAGCTCTTTCTGTTGTAGGATATGAAAAAATTTGTGTTTCGGAAAATACAGTGACAAAAACAGGATTACCGATACTCAATTTTGGGGCAATCGGAAAAGGCTATGCGGCTGATCGAATGGCACAGAATATGAAGGAAAACGGAGTTCTTTGCGGAATGATTTCTTTTGTGAGTTCGGTGACAGTGTTCGGAGACCGTACTTTTACGATTGGTGTTCGCGACTCAAATCCGAAAAACGGGCTTTGTGGAACGGTGACTCTCAGAAACGAATCTCTCTCGGTTTCCGGGAATTATGAACGTTTCTATGAGATCGGAGGTAAGCGTTACTGCCATATTTTGAATCCGATGACAGGGGAACCGGTTGAAGGGGATTTTCACAGTGTGGCGGTTGTTTGTGAGAGTGGGGCGGTTGCCGATGCGCTTTCCACGGCGATTTTTGTTATGGGAATTGAAGGGGCGACGGAATTGTATCGAAGCGGTGAGATTGCATTTGAGTTTCTTTGTTTCACGGGAGACAAAGTGGTCGTCAGCGATGGTTTGCTTGATCGTTTTGTTCCGGAAACCGATTCTGTTACTCTTGTTTCCTTATCCAGTCTTATAATGGAGAATTGATATGTCATTTGCATCCTCTGTAAAAGAAGAACTGATGGATCTTGCCGTCAGAAACACTTGTTGCCGTCGTTCGCTTTTGTATGGTGCCATGTTGGGGGCTTTCGCGGATGGTGACGAGATTTCATTTTCTACGGAAAATGAAATGGTTGCGGTAGGGCTTTCCCGTCTTGTGCGCGAAGTTTGCGGTAGGGAACCGAACATGAGTTTTTCGATGTGTGTCGGACATCCGAAACATACCCTGTATTTTCAGTCCGGTAAAATAAGAAGATTTCTTAATGAGGTCGATAACGGCGTGTTCCTGTCTTCATTTTGTGAGTGTAAGACTTGCGAACAGACACTTTTGCGTGGCATTTTTCTTGCTTTTGGGACAGTGACAGATCCATCTCGCGCATACCATGCTGAATTTGTAATTCCGTTTCCTGTACGTGCCGAAAAAATTGACGAGTATCTTTCTCATCTGGGACTTTCGGCGAGACGGATTTGTCGGGGTAAAAAAATCGGTTTATATTATAAAAGCAGTACCGCAATCGAGGATTTGTTTGCCGAGATCGGGAGTAATAAGGTGGTTTTCGATTTGGCAAATGCCAGAATTGAACGCGATATCCGAAATAATGAGAATCGTGCAACAAACTGCGATGCTATGAATATCGGAAAAACCGTGAATGCTTCGCGTCTTCAGACTGCCGCTATTGTAAAACTCAAGGATTGTGGACAGTTTGATGCTTTGCCGGACGATTTGCGTGTGACGGGAGAATTGCGGCTGGAATACGGAGAAGATTCACTTTCTGAGCTTGCCGCAAGACATAATCCGCCGATTTCAAAATCCGGTCTGAATCATCGCCTTGCCAGACTTTGTGCGCTGGCAGAAAAAGTGAAGTAGGAGGAAGTATATGGGAGATTTTGTTCATCTTCATTTGCACAGCGAATACAGCCTTCTTGACGGGGCTTGTCGTATTTCCGAGATTCCGAAACGGGCTGCCGAGTGCGGACATAAGGCGGTGGCATTGACCGATCATGGTGTAATGTACGGTGCTGTAGCGTTTTTTCGGGCTTGTAAAGAGAATGGTGTAAAACCGATCTTGGGGTGCGAGGTCTATGTTGCTGCTAAGTCGCATCTCGGGAAATCTGCCGACGCAGAGAATAAAAGCGATCATCTTGTGCTTCTTTGTAAAGATGAGGTTGGGTATCGGAATCTGATTTATTTGGTTTCTGTAGGTTTTACGGCAGGGTTTTATTCAAAACCGCGAATCGATATGGCACTTTTGCGGGAACACAGCGAGGGGTTAATCGCGCTTTCCGCCTGCTTGGCGGGACGTATTCCTCGGTTGCTTTTGGCAGGGGATTACGCGGGGGCTTTGGCTTATGCCCGGGAAATGAAAGAATTGTTTGGAAAGGACAACTTCTATATTGAACTTCAGAATCATGGATTGGAAGAACAACGACGGCTTTTACCGTTGCTTGTGCAACTAGCGAAGGAGTGCGAACTGCCGCTGGTGGCAACAAATGATTGCCACTATCTGCGTCGTGAAGACGCCCAAACACAGGCGATTCTGCTATGTATTCAGACGAACAGTGTGATTACCGATGGAAGACCGATCGGCTTTGAAACCGATGAGTTTTATTATAAGAATACGGAAGAGATGCAGGCACTGTTCGGTGCATATGAAGGAGCCATAGAAAACACGTGTAAGATCGCGGAAATGTGTAATTTCGAGTTTTGTTTTGATAAGCACTATCTTCCGAAATTTCCGTGTCCCGACGGAACGTCGGCAAAGTGGCTTTTGGAAAAATTGGCACGGGAAGGTTTTGAAAAGCATATTGAGGCGGGAAAAATCGGCTTTGAAAAGCATTCCCGTGAGGAGTATGAAGATCGTCTCACATATGAACTGTCCATCATTGATAAAATGGGTTATGACGACTATTTTTTAATCGTTCAGGACTATGTGAACTATGCACGAGGACATGGAATTCCCGTCGGACCGGGACGCGGATCGGGAGCGGGAAGTCTGGTCGCCTTTTCGGTCGGGATTACCGATGTGGATCCTTTGCGATTTGATTTGCTGTTTGAGCGTTTTTTGAATCCCGAGCGCGTCAGT
>CAKSSY010000105.1 GCA_934489945.1 uncultured Eubacteriales bacterium | reverse complement strand
TCGCACGGCAATACGGCTCAATATCGGTGATCTCAAAGGAATCCGCATAATAATTGAGAGCATCACTTCTCTTCGGCATGATATAAGGCATAAAGCGAAGCATCGGCGGAATCGTACGAAGCTTTCTGCCGTCCGGTCGATCGCCGAAACGATGTCTTCTTTTCTTTTTTTCAGGCGTATTCTGAACCGCCGTTATTTTTTCATCCATCATATGCCTCCTTCCGGGCCGTCTAAACAGGACACAGAAATTATACTATACTTTATACAAAATTGTCAAGGATTTTAGAAACAATCTTGATTTATTTCCGATTTTATGTTACCATATTCCTATCCAAAGGAAAGGTGCGTTTACCGATATGAAACACGTCGATATATACACAGACGGTGCCTGCCGCGGAAACCCGGGCAAAGGCGGATGGGGTGCCATTTTAGTTTTCGGAGAACACGAAAAAGAAATCAGTGGTGGTGAAGCAATGACAACCAACAACCGTATGGAACTGACCGCCGCAATTTCGGCATTGGAATTGCTGAAAGAACCATGCGAAGTCACGCTTTGTTCGGACTCAAAATATATGATCGATTCTATTACAAAAGGATGGGCAGCATCATGGAAATCGCGCGGTTGGATAAAATCCGATAAAAGTCCCGCTCTGAATCCAGATCTTTGGGAAAGACTTCTGATACTTTTGGAAAAGCACAAAGTCAGTTTTATCTGGGTCCGCGGACATAACGGTCATCCATACAATGAACGTTGTGACCGCCTTGCCACTTCTTTTGCCGACAGTTTATAGCCAGTTTACCGCCTTTTGCCAAAGGCAGGAAAAACTTTGTTCTTGAGGTTATTGTTTTGTACTTTTTCGACATTTCAAAAGGTCTGTCGCACAAATGCGACAGACCTTTGATTTTCACAGATCAAGACTGTATTTTTTCTTATATTCCGCAAAATTTTTCTCGTATTCTTCACTCTTCCCGCTCTTGATCTTGGTAAGATACTCATGCATATCCAAAGCGTCAAACTCTGAAATCTCAATTACACACCCGGCAATATTGGAACAATGATCTGACACACGCTCAAAATTTGTCAGCAAATCCGACAACACAAAGCCGTGTTCTATCGTACATTCACTCTTTTTCAAACGCAGAATGTGATGATTCTTGATCTCGTCCTTGAGTCCGTCCACGACCTGTTCCAACGGCTCCACGCACGCTGCTACCGACAAGTCGTTATAAACAAAGGCATTTTCGGCGAGCGTAAGGATCTCATTCACCGCACACTCCAAAACCTCCAATTCCTTATTCGCCTCTGGAGAAAACACGATTTTTTTATCCTTCATTTCTTCCGCCGATTCCAATATGTTGACAGCATGGTCGGAAATGCGTTCAAAGTCTCCGATAAGATGCAACAACTTGGTAATCTCATGGCTATCGCGTTCCGCCATGCTGTGTCCGGCGAGCTTCACAAGATAAGAACCAAGAACATCTTCATACACATCCGCCTTATCCTCCAGCTTCCGAACCCGCTCCGCCGCCGCGGAGTCATAAGTCTTGAGTGTCTGAATTGCCAATCTCATAGCTTCACAGGAAATATGTGCCATACGGACGGTAACTTCTCTGGCACTCTCAACCGCAACACTAGGAGTCTTGAACAGACGCTCATCCAAAATATTGGCACGTTCTTCTTCACCAGAGTCCTTAACCGAGATATACGCAAGTTTCTCCAATTGCTTGGTAAACGGCGCAAACATAAGAACACTCAGTATTTTGATAATGGTATGGAATCCGGCGACTCCCCACATTCCGATGGTTCTGTTGGCAAAAGCAAAATCGAAAATTCGATCCGCCCCCCACAAAAGTGTCAACCAGACAATCGCACTGATTACATTAAAATACAAGTGAATGAGTGCAGCTCGCTTGGCATTTTTCGTCGCTCCAATGGAAGAAAGCATTGCGGTAATACAAGTACCGATATTCTGTCCGAGCATAATCGGAATCGCCTTACTGTATGTTATGGCACCCGTTGTCGTAAGCGATTGCAGAATACCGACCGATGCTGCCGACGACTGAATAACCGCGGTAAACGCCGTGCCGACCAACAACCCGAGAACCGGATTATCAAACATGGTAAGAACCGATTGGAACGTCGGATCATCCTTCAGTCCGTCAATGGAAGCAGACATATATTCCATACCGACCATCAATATCGTAAAACCGAGCAGAATGGCAGCAATATTTTTTTGTTTATCCTTTTTTGAAAACATCAAAAGTCCTGCACCAATCAGTGCCAGAATCGGCACCCATGCGTCCGGCTTAAGCCACTGAAGCCACGATCCGACATCGGAACCTGCCTCCCCAAGCCCCGAAAGACCTGTAAGCCAAAATGTGACGGCACTGCCGACATTGGCACCGAAAATCACGCCGACCGACTGTGCCAACTTCATCACACCGGAGTTGACAAAACCGACCACCATAACCGTTGTTGCCGAGGAAGACTGAATAATTGCCGTAACCCCGACCCCAAGTAAAAAGCTCTTGAGCTGACTGGAAGTCAAATCGGCAAGAATTACCTTGAGTCTAGAGCCGGCACTTTTCTTGAGTGCCTCCCCCATAACATTCATGCCATACAGGAACATCGCAAGACCGCACAAAAGTTTTAGAACGTCCAGAAAATCCATGTTTCTTTATGAAATCCTTTCTTTTGCCGGTTGCGTCACAGCTCCGCCGTCAGGTGTCTTGCCACATGACAGCAGATATTGACCGCAACGGGAAGTCCCGCTATATGCGTCGGATAATGTTCGATTTTCACGGCAAGTGCCGTGGTATTGCCTCCGAAGCCCTGAGGTCCAATTCCAAGCCGGTTAATTTTATCGAGAATCTCCTTTTCGAGGTCTCTGTAATTTTCATTTTCATTTTCGTCATCCAAATCTCTTGCCAATGCCTTTTTGGAAAGAACAGCAGCGTAATCAAAGCTCCCACCTATTCCAACACCGACAACAATCGGCGGACAAGGATTTGAACCTGCCTTTTTCACCGTGTCCACAACAAAACCGACAATTTCCTCCCGTGTTGCGGATGGTGTAAACATCTTCACTGCACTCATATTTTCACTTCCGAACCCCTTCGGCAGAGCCGTCAGTCTCAGCTTATCACCATCACAATACCGAATATAAATGATAGCAGGCGTATTATCTCCGGTGTTGGAGCGATCAAAAAACGGGTCGCGAACCACAGAGCACCGCATTTTCCCATCAAGATACGCTTTCCGTACCCCTTCCTGAATGGCATCATTCAGATTTTCTCCCGTTAAATGCAAATCCTTCCCAACCTCGGCAAATACAATCGCCATGCCGGTATCCTGGCAAACAGGAACATCCCATTTTTCCGCTATATCGATATTTTTTTCCAGCATTTCCAACACCGAACAGGCGAGCGGATTTTTCTCGGCTTTCTTTGCCGTCTCAAGTGCCTTTCCGACACATCCCGGCAAAACATGGTTCGCTCGTATAAACATTTCCCGCACCATTTCGGTCACTGCGGAAGAATCCAGACATCTCAATTTTTCCATTTATTTGACAAATCCTTTTTCAGATAACTTTTTCATTTGCACACGTCTGACAATGTCATATCTTTGAATCCGATTTTCCTTGATTCTTCCAAAGAGCAACACCACCGGTTTCCGAAGCATCTTTCCGACAAACACACCGCTCTTGAATACAGGAATCCATAAAATATGACATACATATCGGATTTTTTTCCGCAGCCACATCGCCAATCTGCCAAAAACCGCACGGAACATCTTCCCGAGCGTAACACGCCACCCCAAAAAGCCGACAATCATCGCCAAAATGGCAAATCCGCGTGCTATACCATCATTGTAATAATAGAAAATTACCGTGATTGCCGAAAACGCTGTCAGGCAAAACAAAATGTCCTGCACCGTTTGCAATACCATTTCGGGCACTTTCCGTTTTCTTTCCATCGAAATGAGCAAGCGAAGAAACACGAGCAAATCATTTCCGACACTCAATGCCGCTCCCAAAAGAAACGAGACGGCAAGCATTCTTGCAAGAAGTCCCGGGTCGGTTCTCATTTCACAAGTCGCTCCCAAAAGCTCCGTTTCTCACCGCTTTGCGGATCCGCATAAAATACACTGTCGATCTTTCCTTCCAGTGAAACAACGCCGCGCCCAACATCCAATACTTTAATCCGAATCTCACTGCCCTCGACGGTCATATCGCCGCAGGCAGTCGTCAACTGCACCGTCGTTTCATCAAATCCTATCACGTCCTTCACGCCGTCGATCGTCATAGTCTTGCGATTTCTGACCTGAAATTCGTGCGGTGCTTTTTCCTGTCCGGGCTGAA
>CAKSSY010000104.1 GCA_934489945.1 uncultured Eubacteriales bacterium | reverse complement strand
GTACTCGATGTCTTTGCGTACAAGCGAACGCTTAATGTAGTATTTTTCAAGATCGGGAGTTGTCATCATGACAATGTCTGCATCCATACGCATCATCATTGTAATGAGTTTTTTGTTGCCGATATAATAAGAGCGAATCCGCGGTTCTTTTTGTGAAATTCCGAAAATACAATCGTCAGGATCATTTGTAATATAGTGAATCGTAATATTGGAACGTTTCAACAACTCAGCAATTAAATCTTCGTAGTATTTATAAAATCCGCTTTTTTCGGAATAAATCACAAGGTGCTTATTGACAACATGAAAAAAACGTTTATAATCTGCCCGTTCCCGTTTTTTATTCTCGGCATGATGTGGGCTGTTCTTTTCGTCCAACGATTCAATGTCGGCAAGAGCTTTCCTGCTTTTCTCAAGCGCCTCATAATCGACCTGCTTTTTGGGGTTGATAGCAAGATTCAAAAGAATCTGCTGAAAAGCCGAAAACAAATTACTGAAAACCCAATAAAGAACAATTCCAACCGGGACAAAAAATCCCAAATACAACGACAATACAATCGAAAAAATCATCAGCCCGTACTGACTGATCTTACTTTGCTCATGTTGAAGAACATTCAGCATATTCTGACACTGGCAAAGTCCCCATGCGGAAAGCCCTGCCAAAATCGGCACAATAAGATTTTTCCCCATAGTCTTAGCAGTGATTTCAGAAAGGTTGAAACCCAAAAAGCCAAAATCAAGCGATGCGATGGATTGAAGCAAGTCAACAGAAAAACCATCCGGAGAAAACGATCGGAGTCTTACAGCCTCTACAATACTCGTTTCGGTTGCCGCTACTCCTTCTTCAATGCCAAAGGCTTTTGCAAGATCCGAAATTGTCTCAGGAGAGACATTTAGAAGATAGGTGAGAGGATGATATATAATAGAAATGATTGCCGAAAGTAAGAAAAGCTGAAGAACAACGGAAACAATAGAGGCCATAGGGCTGTAGTGTTCCCTTTTATAGAGTTTTGCCTGTTCTGTAGCAACAGAATCAAAATCGCCGTAATATTTTGCCTTAAGAAAGTTTACCTGGGGCTGTATCCGCACCATCTTAATGGAATTTTTATGAACCCAGACCGTAATCGGAAGAATCACAATTTTAGATATCAAGGTGAACAGAATAATGGCAACTCCGTAATTTCCGACCAATCGCCAACAGCCTTTCATCAGATATCCAAGCGGTACACAAATATAATACACGATTTTATCGAACATTTCGCCGCTCCTTACCGGTAAATTTCACCGATTTGAATTCTGTCTGCAAGTTTCCAGTTGGAAAAATTCTTTGCATCTCCGACAACATGATAGACCACAATTTCATCACTTTTTTTGCTGCTTTTTTGGAAATAATACTTTCTGGTAATCTGTGCATCTTCCGAAATTTCAGAAAATGCTGTTCCATATGATTTCTCAGTTTTTATTCCGGCAGATTTTATAATCTCGGCACGAAGATTTTCCTGACAGACCGGCGCCGACGAATAAGAAAGCGGCGTACCTTCACATCCTCTTTCCTTGACAAACAATGCGGTTACCCGGGCACCCTCTACATCTGTCCAATCGTCCATAGCTCTTGCATGGTCGCCTGTAATAATAATTGTTGAATTTTTATATAACCCAAGTGTCTTAAGTTGATCTATATATTCATAAATCATATGAAAGCAACCACGAATGGCAGGATATGCCGCCGACTCATAGTTGCTGCTTTCAATCGGATTTCCCTCCTCGTCCATCGTAAACGGCGAATGACAACCATTCAGATGTAAAAAGGTAAACGTATTCTTTTGAGCTTGTACAGAAAGTCCGCTTTCACGAAATTTTCGATATGTTTCCGCATCGTTTGTAACATAAAGTTTGTTTTCTGTGTCATGAGAGACAAATTCAGAAAAATCCGAACTGCTTATTTGAAGCATACCTTTAAACGCCAGTGGCAAATAGCGATACATGGAGAGGCGAAACATACTCCCTATCAACCCAGGCTTATTTTCAATTCTGTAATCGTTATAACGGGAAACATTGTCTACCAGTCCATCAAATACAGATGCGTCCTCGTAGGCATAAAAAGCCTCGCTAAACAGATTGATTTTATAGTTATTGGCTTTCAGGTCACGGAAAAAGGAGGACGTTCCGTATGCTTCTTTGAAATATTCCGGTCTGGTATCGGTAAAAGAATTTTCTACTCCCGTCAACATATACGCAATCGACGGATATGTGCGGGAATAGAGTGAAATATTATTATTATAAAAAGTAAAACCATCCAGCTTATCAAAAAACACCGGATCTTTCTTGACGATTTGTTCGTAATAGTAATAATCAAATCTGTCTAATACAAAAACAATGACATTGTCCTTCTCCGAAACCTCGAACAAATTTTCATCGGTAAGAATCATGTCGTTCTTTTGAAATTCTTGTGCGCCGTTGTTCACAAAGCCGACAGTAAGATTGATTGTCTGAACAGTCAGAATCATTACCACCGCAATAATAGAAAGACTTCCGAGCAGTTGCTTATCTTTCACGAAAACAGCAATGCAAATAAACGCAGCTCCTGTCACCAACCAAATGAAAAGATTTCCGACTATCATTCCGACACTTGGGCTGGGAGCCAAACCGTCTGCCTGCAAAGAACCAAAACCACCGTTCAAAAAGTTATCCTGTATATAAAGCATGACAGAAAGCCATATAATCACAGAAAGTACCACGTGAAACACTTTTCCGCGCAAGAAAAACAGCAAGGTGGCAATCAATGCAAAAACAACAATGCCAATCAAAACAAGCCATCCCCAAAAATCGGACAATCTGAACAGAAATTCCTCACTGTTATCCAAATAAATGCCACAAGTGCCGTATACCAAAACAATAAACGGGATTGTCAGAGATGCAAGGATAACAAGTATTCTTTTCAAGCCGCCGGACATTTCCGTGTTTTCTCTCTCCATTCTGTTTTGACCTCCATCAAACAACCAAATACACTATATTATACTTCATTGCAAAAGAAAAGTCAACCTATTGATCGGTTTTTATCCGTGCTAAAAAATCTTTTTTATGCCCATTAAACGTTTTTTATTGAAGTCGGCTTTCATTTTCCTTAAAAAAGTTGTAATAGGTTTGCACACACGAAAGCTCCGTCCACTCGACTCTGCACGGTATTGTAAGATCAATATCATAAATTCTTGCATGACGTAAAGAGAGCAAAAAAGGCGAGTGTGTGGAGATTACAAACTGACAACCATGATTTCTCACACTATCTTCAAGAAAATACTTAAATTCCAGTTGGTTGGAAGGTGACAAGCTGTTCTCCGGTTCATCCAGAAGATACAACGCGTTGTTTCGGATAGAATCCACAAAATAAGACAACGCACTTTCTCCATTGGATCTTTCCCGGACATTACGGCGTAACCGCCCTCGAAGATATTGCGATGCAGAACTGTTTTTCTGTCGCGCCTGTGAGACTCTTTTCCAACGATCATAGTCAGAAAGACCGTGGAGACGACATTTTTCATCGTCGGTCGAATACCGATTCTCCAGATAATCCTGTATCAATTCACTGCGCCGATCATCCACTCCGGCGTTCAAACGTCGAATATCCAACATTTTATCAAAAACACCGTCACTTGCTATTATACAACTTCCGGAAGGAATCTTAGTTTCCAGTTCATAGTGACACAATTCGGAATAATCTTCGAAAAAATCCGATCGATTATATGGTACTGTTCGTTCTAACCCGAGAGCTTCCGCCATCACGTTCAAAATTGTACTTTTACCACTGCCATTGTCTCCGCAAAATATAGTGATATCGGACATCTCAAAATTAGGTAGATTCCGTCCGCGAAACAATCCGAACGGATAGTGGGAATCGTAACAAGTCAATGCTCTTTTTCCGGAATATGGAGGAGAAAAATATTTTTCCTCTGCTTGCGTGGTCGGCATTTGAAAGGATTTTAAAAACATCATTTCATTCCCTCTTTGTACTTGTCGTTGTAAAAATTTATCTTGTCCTTCTCATTTTAGTCAATAAGCACATCACTCTTTATATGTGATTATATGATTTTTGAAATGTAATAAATATTATATCATAACAATCTTCTCTGTCAATATGACAAAACAGACAAATTGTTTTGTTCAAGGTTATTAAAAGTGTTTTGTAATAGGTTGATTACAGAAACACAAATTGATTGATTTGAACAAAGACTTCAAAAAAACATTTTCAAAAAACATATTTTTTTGTTTTTCCTCTTGACATTTAAAAACCATTATGCTATAATATTAAGGTCAAAAAGATATCTGGGTGTGGCGCAGTTGGTAGCGCGCTACCTTGGGGTGGTAGAGGCCGCTGGTT
>CAKSSY010000103.1 GCA_934489945.1 uncultured Eubacteriales bacterium | reverse complement strand
AGTAACAAAGTAAGGGGAGGATCAGAAATATGAATCTTGACAGAGTAATTGCCGTAAGAAACAGCAAAACCGTCTATCGTGACGGAGATAACTGTATCAAAGTATTTGATGAAGGATATTCCAAAGCCGACGTATTAAATGAAGCACTGAATCAGGCTCGGGTGGAAGAAACCGGACTTGCCATTCCGAAAATCCGTGCAGTCACCATGATTGACGGAAAATGGGCAATTGTCTCCGATTTTATCGAAGGAAAAACGTTGGATCGTTTAATGAAAGAAAATCCCGACAAAAAAGATGAATACCTTGAACTGCTTGTTCGCTTGCAAATGGAAGTCCATTCCAAGGTTTGTCCGTTGCTTGTCAAGCTGAAGGACAAAATGAACCGTAAAATTTCCGCCTGCGAACTGGATGCCACGACGCGATACGACCTTCACACCCGACTTGAGGGAATGCCCAAACACAATAAACTCTGCCACGGCGACTTTAACCCTTCCAACATCATTCTCTCCAATGACGGAAAAGCATATATTCTCGACTGGGCACACGCCACACAGGGCAATGCTTCGGCAGATGTGGCAAGAACCTATCTTCTTTTCTGGCTTGCCGGAGATATCGATGGTGCCGAGAAATATCTGAATCTTTTCTGTCGTTTGAGCGAAACCGCAAAACAGTATGTTCAGAAATGGATGCCGATTGTAGCCGCTTCGCAGTCGGTCAAAGGAAATCAAAAAGAGCGTCAGTTCCTGCTTTCATGGGTTGACGTTGTAGATTACGAATAACTCCCCCCGCCGTCAAAGAATACAACTCTTACAGCCAATCCCGCGGCAACGTATGCGGTACGGCAGAAAGGTATGATCACAAATATGAAAATCACAGTATGTATCGGCAGTTCCTGCCACATCAAGGGTTCTCGTCAGGTCGTTGAACAACTCCAGCATCTGATCGCGGAATATAATCTGAAAGACAAAGTTGAACTGGGCGGCACCTTCTGTATGAACAAATGTCAGTCGGGTGTTTGCGTCACCGTGGATGACAAATTCTTCTCTGTCTCTCCCGAAACCGTGGAGGACTTCTTCCAAAAAGAAGTCCTTCCCAATGCCTGAGTATGGTTGTCGTAGAAGTGTGCGTCGGCAGTTCCTGCCATCTTAAAAGAGCACCGGAAATTGCGGCACTTTTGGAAAAAGCCATCAAGGACAATGCTCTTGAAGATTCCATCGTCCTTTGCGGCAGTTTTTGCACCGGAAAATGCAACCGTGTCGGTGTGACCATCACGGTAAATGATACCATATACACAGGCATCACTCCGGAAACCTTTCCGGCTTTCTGGCGCGACACCATCCTGAAAGCTGTGGAAAATGAAAGGAACTAACATATGGCAGACTGTCTGACGCTCAAAAAATCCAATTGTAAAAATTGTTACAAGTGCATCCGTCATTGTCCGGTCAAATCCATCCGGTTCTCCGGAAATCAGGCACATATTGTCGCGGATGAATGTATCCTGTGCGGACAGTGTTTTGTGGTTTGTCCGCAAAATGCCAAAGAAATCACCGATGAAACCGAAAATGTGCGTGTTCTTCTGCAATCCGGTTCGCCGGTTTATGCCAGTTTGGCTCCCTCTTTTGTCGCCAACTACGATGGCGTCGGCATCGATGCCATGCGCGAGGCACTTTTGAAACTCGGCTTTGCCGATGCCGATGAAACCGCTATCGGTGCCACAATCGTAAAGCGTGAGTATGATCGGCTTCTTGCCGAAGAGGAACACGACATTCTGATTTCTTCCTGCTGTCCTTCGGTCAATCTGTTGATCCGGAAATATTTTCCCGAATTGCTTCCCTGCCTTGCCGATGTCGTTTCTCCGATGCAGGCACATTGTGAATGGATCAAAAAACAACACCCGGATGCCAAAACCGTTTTTATCGGACCTTGCGTAGCTAAAAAAGACGAAGCACAATGCAGTAACGGTGTCGTAGATGCGGTTCTGACCTTTGAACAGTTGACTTCATGGCTCCAAAAAGAAAACATCACGTTGAAATCCGAAACCGATCATCGTCGTGACAGCAAAACCCGCCTGTTCCCGACTACGGGCGGCATCCTGAAGTCCATGGATAAACCGTCCGACTATCAATATCTTGCCGTTGATGGAACCGAAAACTGCATTGCGGCATTGCGGGATATTGAGAACGGAAATATTCATCACTGTTTCTTGGAGATGTCCGCATGTTCCGGAAGCTGTATCGGCGGCCCCGTTATGGAAAAATATCACCGCACACCCGTAAAAGACTATCTTACCGTTTCCGCATATGCCGGAGATTGCGATTTTCCGGTGGATCAACCTCAAACGGATGATTTGAGATGTACCTTCCTTCCGCTCGGAGGACATCACCGTGTGCCGTCCGAGTCGGAACTTCGGGAAATCCTCAACCAAATGGGAAAATCCCGTCCTGAGGACGAGCTCAATTGCGGCTCCTGCGGCTACAATACCTGCCGGGAAAAGGCAATTGCCATTTATGAAGGAAAAGCCGAAATCTCCATGTGCCTCCCGTACTTAAAGGAAAAAGCCGAGAGTTTTTCTGAAAGTATTTTCAACAATTCGCCCAATGGTCTTGTCGTTTTAAACGAAAATCTTGAAGTTCAGCAAATCAACACCGCTGCACGTGATATTATGAAGATTCGTGCACTGTCCGATGTGCTGGGCGAGCCCGTCGTCCGCGTGCTGGATCCGAAACCTTTTCTTGATGTTATGGCGGGTCATAGCGTGCAGGATAAACGAATTTATCTTGCCGAATATCAAAAATATGTAGAACTGACAGTGGTATTTGATCGTGTTTTCCATCTTTTGATTTGTATTATGCGTGATGTAACGAACGAGGAAAACGAATGGCATAAAAAGGAAAGCATTCGTGCACAAACCGTGGAGATTGCCGACAAAGTCGTCGACAAACAAATGCGGATTGTGCAGGAAATCGCTTCTCTTCTCGGCGAGACTGCGGCAGAAACCAAAATTGCCCTGACCAAACTAAAGGAGTCGATACGCGATGAATGATCTCTGTGCGGAAATCGGATGGAAAAGTCTGAACCACGTCGGCGAACAACTATGCGGAGACCACGTCAAGATCGTGGAACGGGACGACGGTTCCACCGTCGTTGTGCTCGCCGACGGGCTCGGTAGCGGTGTCAAAGCCAGTATTCTCTCTACCCTTACCTCCGGGATCATATCTACCATGTTTTCCGAGGGACTGTCTTTGGAAGACTGTGTGGAAACGATTGCCGCTACGCTCCCCGTCTGTTCGGTTCGAGGTGTCGCCTATTCCACCTTTACCATCCTTCATTTGATCAACAACGACACCGCCGAACTGATCCAATACGACAATCCGGATGTCATCCTTCTTCGCGGACTTACCGTTGTGGACTATCCGAAAACCGAATTAATAGTCGGCGGGAAAAAGATCTTCCGTTCTCAATTGCGCCTGAGCGAAAATGACCTTTTCGTTATGATGAGTGACGGTTGTCCTCATGCCGGCATCGGTCTTGCCTATAATTTTGGCTGGAAACGTGAAGATATTGCCGACTATGTGGCAACGATCGCCGCGGGCGGATATACGGCAAAGACGCTTTCCACCATGCTTTTGGACGAATGTAATCGCCTCTACGATGGGAAACCCGGTGATGATGCCACCGCGTGTGTTGTACGGATCCGGAAGCGCGAACCCATGAACCTTTTGTTCGGTCCGCCACGGAATCGGGATGATTGCGGAAGAATGATGTCTTTATTCTTCTCCAAAGAAGGCAAACATATTGTCTGTGGCGGCACAACGTCGTCAATTGCCGCGGCATATCTCGGAAAAAAGGTAAAAACAAGTCTGCACTTTGAACGAAGTGATATTCCGCCGATTGCTGAAATTGAAGGGGTCGACCTTGTGACAGAAGGCGTTATCACAATCAACCGTGTAATTGAATACGCGAGAGATTATCTTGCGGAAAACAAGCGATATGCCGAATGGAGTTACGGTCACGACGGTGCCTCTATGATTTGTCGACTTCTGTTTGAAGAAGCAACAGACATCAATTTCTTCGTCGGCAGAGCCATTAATCCGGCACACCAGAACCCGGAGCTTCCCATCAACTTCAGTATTAAAATGAATCTTGTCGAGGAGCTTTCCGCAAGTCTTACCAAAATGGGAAAACGAGTCAAGGTCAGCTTCTTTTAGGAGGTGATAGTTTCATGAGAAAATTTGATACCAAAGTCCAACATCTGAAATACAAGGTACTTCGGGAAGTCGCAAGAGCTGCATGGGCAGACCGTCTTTCGGAAAGTATTCTCAATATTCCGGAAATCATTGTTCCCGGCAAAACACCGACTATGCGGTGTTGTGTTTATAAAGAACGTGCCATCGTAAATGAACGCATTAAAATCGCCATGGGAGGCGACAAAAACAATCCGAACGTCATAGAGGTAATCGACATTGCCTGTGACGAATGCCCCGT
>CAKSSY010000102.1 GCA_934489945.1 uncultured Eubacteriales bacterium | reverse complement strand
CTACATGCCGATGTTCATTCCCGAATCTCTTCTCAATAAAGAAAAAGATCACGTTGCGGGATTTGCACCCGAGGTGGCTTGGGTGACGCATGGCGGATCGGAGAAACTGACCGAACGTCTGTGCGTTCGTCCGACCTCGGAAACACTTTTTTGCGAACATTTTGCCGATATTATCCGTTCTTACCGCGACTTGCCGAAACTGTACAATCAGTGGTGTTCGGTTGTGAGATGGGAAAAGACGACCCGTCCGTTTTTGCGTAGCCGCGAATTTTTGTGGCAGGAAGGACATACCATGCACGAGACCGCCGAGGACGCACGTGCCGAGACGATTCAGATGCTGAATGTCTATGCCGATTTTCATGAAAAGGATCTGGCGATTCCCGTTGTCAAGGGTGCCAAGACGCCGTCCGACAAGTTTGCGGGAGCCGAGGACACCTATGCGATCGAGGCATTGATGCACGACGGCAAAGCCCTTCAGGCGGGAACCTCACACTATTTCGGTGACGGTTTTGCGAAGGCGTTTGACATTACTTTTACCACACGCGAAAACAAACTGGCATACCCCTTCCAGACATCATGGGGCTGCACGACACGTATGATCGGCGGCATCATTATGACGCACGGTGACGACAACGGTTTGGTTTTGCCTCCTGCCGTGGCACCGATTCAGGTTGTCATCATTCCCGTCGCGGCGCACAAGGAAGGCGTATTGGAGAAGGCGAACGAGTTGAAGAGCCGACTGATTGCCGCGGGTATCCGTGTCAAGCTGGACGACAGCGACCAGTCTCCCGGTTGGAAGTACGCCGAATACGAGATGAAGGGCGTTCCCGTCCGCATTGAAATCGGTCCGCGTGATATGGAAGCGGGGCAGTTTGTTGCCGTCACCCGTCACAACCGCGAGAAGAGCTTTGCGCCGATTGCCGACCTGGAAAAGGTGGTTGCGGACAAGCTGAAGGAAGTGCGCGACGGTATGTATCAAAAGGCTTACGAGAACCGCGAACGCCGCACCTTCAAGTGCAAAAACATGGAGGAGATCACCGAAGCGTTGAAGAACGGGGATGGATTTGTCAAAGCCATGTGGTGCGGAAGTGAGGAATGTGAGGATACCGTCAAGGCAACGACGGGAGTCGGCTCCCGTTGTATTCCGCTTGAGCAGGAGCACATTTCCGACACCTGTGTCTGTTGCGGAAGACCCGCAAAGCACATGGTAATTTGGGCAAAGGCATATTAAGCCCGTTGCCTGTATGGAACCTGACTTGTGAAACTTGTAAAACGCACGGTCAAAGACCGTCTCTTCCGTTTTGATCCCCTTCTACTTGCCTGCACGGGCGGTTTGTCGCTCATCAGTATTTTGGTGCTGTTCGGCGGAAGGGAGGAATTCGGTTCTTACGCATTCGTGATGCAGTCTGTCATGTCGGCAATGGGAATTTTTGCCGTGATTGTTCTCGCCTCGCTGGACTATGAACAAATCGTGGAAAAATACAGCATTCCTGCGTTCTTGCTCTCGGTGATTCTGATGAGTGTTACCTTGATTTTCGGCTTTAGCATCGGTGCCAACCGAAGTTGGCTGAAAATTCCCTTCACGAGTTTTTCTATCCAGCCGTCCGAGTTTGTCAAGGCGGCATACATCATGACATTTTCCCGTCATCTTTCTATGGTGAAGGAGACCATCAGCAAACCGAAAACCGTTCTTTTTCTCGGACTTCATGCGGGAATTATCATCGGACTTGTCCTGCTTTCGGGGGACCTTGGTGTGGCACTCGTGTATATCGGCATTACGGGGATCATGCTGTTCTGCGCCGGACTGGATCTGCGCTATTTTCTGGTGGCGGCGGTGCTGGTTGCTATTATATTTCCCTTTTTGTGGGAGCATCTTGACGTTTACCAGCAACAGCGAATCCTGGTAGGATTCAATCCCGAGCTGGATCCGTCCGGATACGGAAAACAGCCGATTATCGGACGCAAGGCGATTATCAACGGCGGCTTTTTCGGCAGGGGACTCAAGGGCGGCTATTACTACACGACGCTTCCTATCGCCGAGTCGGACTTCATGTACGCCACACTTTGTGAAAAATTCGGTTTTGTCGGCGGATTTCTGGTGATTGTACTCCTTTTTCTGACGGTCGCCCGCATCCTTGTAATCGGGCGGAGTTCCCGGCAGGACTACGGCAGATACATCTGCGTGGGAGTGGCGGCGATGCTCATTCTGCAAAGTTTGGAAAACATAGGAATGTGTTTGGTATTGGTGCCGGTTGTGGGCATTACGTTGCCGTTCGTCAGCGCGGGCGGCTCGTCGGTGTTGGCTACCTATATTATCGTCGGCATGGTTCACAGCGTTCATGCCGGAAAAAACAAATATTATCTGGACGCATAAAGACCTCCCGCGGAGCATAGATTGGGATAGAAATGCTTTGCGGGAGGTTTTTTATGTTCGTTTATACATTGCGCGCGGGAACGATCAAATTTTTTGCCATTATCTGTGCGGCACTTGCGGTTCTTGTTACGCTTATTGTTTTTGTGCCGACATACGGAGCGGATGTCTCCGAAACGTCGCAGACGGTCAGCTATCAGTACGGCAAGATCAAAACGAGCGACGACGTGGAAAAATTCCTGTCTCAGTTCGGATGGAAAGTCGGCGATGACCCCGTCGAGACTGAGAAGGTCACGATTCCCGACGAATTTGACAAGGTGTTCACCGCCTATAACGAGATTCAGCGACTCCAGGGACTGAATCTTGCCAGATACAAGCGTAAAGAGGTGACGCGCTATACCTATGTGGTTACCAACTATCCGGATTACGAGGGCAAGGTTTATGCCAATGTGTTGGTCTATCGCAACCGCGTGGTCGGCGGTGATATCTGCTCGGCGGATGTAACGGGGTTTGTTCATGGATTTGAAAAGTGATCGTTTTGTCAGAAAACGAAGTTTTGGAAAGTCTTTGAGCCGCGCAGTTCATGCGCGGTTCTTCCTTTTGGCAGAATATTACTGCCTTTTGTCAAAATATAACAGACTTCTGTATTCTTTCTTGACTTGTGGCGGGAAACGTGTTACAATCCCCCCAAACTCGTCAGGGAAGGGACTGTCTTGCTTGAGGGGCCGATTCGGAATACACGATAGGAGCATTTAGAAACGGAAGGGGGAAATACTATGAGGTATGAAGTTGAAAATCATGAGGCGAGTATTTTGCCGGAAGGGGAATGGTGTCTCGTCTGGGCAGACGAATTTGACGGAGAGACGCTTGATATGGATAAATGGGACTATCGCCTCTCGATGATGGGAAAGCGATACCCTGCATGGACGGACAAGGGTGTCAGGCTTGACGGGCAGAGCAACGCGGTCTTTACACTTTTGGAGGAGGACGGCAAACCTGTCAGTTCCCAGCTTCAGACCGGCTACAATTTCATGGACGAACCGATAAAAAGCACCACCTTCGGAAACGATTTCCTTCAATGGAATATAGGTAAACTGAAGGAGAACAAGTTCACGCATCGGTACGGTTACTACGAGTGTCGCTGTCGCTTGCAACAGAAGGCGGGTTGGTGGAGTGCTTTCTGGGTGCAGTCACCTATCATCGGAGCATCGTTGGATTCACAGTATACGGGCACCGAGATCGACATTATGGAGTCCTTCCGTCCCGGTGTTGTTGTGGCACACAACGCTTTCACGGGTGGTTACGGCGAGGATATGTCTCTTCTGAAAGTCGGCGGGAACGTACAGTTGGACGAGAAAGAATTTCATCGCTTCGGTCTTCTTTGGGATGAGACGGGATACACCTTCTATATTGACGGCAAAGAAGACGGAAAGATCACGGGCAATCTTTCGGCTTGTCCAGAGTTTATTCTCATTACCACCGAAGTAAAGGGCTATCGGAGAGCCGACCATATGCCGAAAGCAGAAGCCCGGGAGGCGATTGGCGACACTTTTCTCGTAGACTATGTTCGCGTATTTGACCGTAAGGCATAAAAATTTCGAAAAGAATGCTCCCGTCAGCATATCGGGGTTTAGATGGCTGACTGGAGCTGTATTTTGCGAAAAGAGGGAGCTGTTAAAAAACTCGATGTTTTTTAACAGCTCCCTCAAATGCCGGTCGGGATTCCGGTATTTGGGAGACGATCTTGGTCGTTTTTGCCTCTGTGACTTTGTTTTTTTCGACTTTCTTGGTGGCAAAACGGCGGCTTTCAGCCGCCGAGACCAAAGTCGTCGGGGGTGGGTTACATTGCGTTTATTTTGGAGACGGAAAAGGAATGTCAGTTTTCCTTTTCTTTTCTGACCTCATCGGCAAAGTGTCTTCCGATTGCGGCAAACAGTCCGCAGAGTGCAGGGTGCGTTGATTCGGGGAAGATGAGAAAGGCGTTTCCCGCTTCAAAGTTGATGTCACCGCGGTATTCGATGCCGCGCAGACCGTCAACAAAGCCCGTCCAGTCTGTCAGTGCATGGGATCCGCTTGACAGGGCATACGGAATGGTATGGAGGTCAGAGGTTTTGGAGGCATCATGGAT
>CAKSSY010000101.1 GCA_934489945.1 uncultured Eubacteriales bacterium | reverse complement strand
GTTCAAGAGCTTTGGGGAGGGTGGTGTGAACGTTTCCGCGTGAGCGCGGAAACGGAGCGGAGGGAAGCCCTTTTCTCGAAAAGGGTTCCCTCCGCTTTCGTTCCCCCGTTCTTTCTCGCAAATTTCCCAGCCGCTTTTTCTTTGAAGCCAAAGGCGCAAAGAAAAAGCTAAGGAAAAAGAAACGCCGATGGGAGAACGGGAGAACGTGCCGCTTTTTGAAAAAAGCGGCGCAAAAACTTTTATTGCGGTCTCGCCGGTTTGTTTTTGCGTCACGGCGACGCATCTTTTTCCCTTTGTTCCAAAAGTTTTTGAGGGTGTCGGGAACTTTTTTCAAAAAGTTCCTGACCGTTCTTCCGTTCCCGACCGTTCTTCCGTTCCTGACTGTTCCTCGTTCTCCGTTTCGTCGGTCTTTTTCTCTCCCGACGGGCAGCCGCAACTGCAAGCTGTGTCGGCTTCTTCGTCAAAATCAAAGTCGAGATCCGGCTCCTCGTCGATTGACTTCTCTTTTCCGCATTTGCAGGAAAAATATTTCTTGATCCATTTTGTATACGCCCAAACGAGTGCCGCAACGCCGCAAATTCCCAAAAGAATGGCAACGCACTTTCCCGCACCGCATTTTTTCTTACAGGTTCTCATGGTGAAAAACCGCCTTTCTTTGTTTTCTGTTCTTTAGTATGCCGCTTTTTTTGAAAAAAAGTCATAAACCGATAAAAAAATGACGTTTGTCTTGATTTTGCCGGATCATTGTGGTACAATGAAAGAAATTTTAAGGGAAAGGTTGCGGTTGATGGATGGAACCCGAAGTTTTTACGGAAATCCCCTATGACAAGTCGGTCAGACATTACAATACCTCAAAGCCGCCGAAACGTCAGTTGTCGATTTTTACTCTCCTGATGGGCGCACTTTCAAAACTCTCCATGACGGGACAGGAGTACAAAATCGAAAAGATCGGCATGGAGGGAATCAAGCCTCCGTACATTCTGCTTTCCAATCATATGTATTTTGTGGATTTCTACCTCAATGCCATTGCCACTTTCCCGCACAAGGTCTACAACATTGCTACGATTGACGGCTATTATCGCCGTCCGTTTTTGATGGAACTGCTCGGCTGTATGTGCAAACGCAAATTTACAACCGATCCGATGTTGCCGAAGGCGGTTGAACGGGTGCTTTTCCGCTATCACGGGATTTTGTCCATGTATCCCGAGGCGCGCTATTCGCCCGACGGCACGACGGCGATTCTTCCAGACTCTCTCGGTGCGCTCTGTAAAAAAATGGAAGTTCCGGTTGTGGTTCTTCTCCACCACGGGAACCACCTGCATACGCCGTTCTGGAACTATCGCAAACCGCGGAAGGTTCCGCTGTATACCACCATGACCTGTATTCTGCGTCCCGACGATATCCGGAAGATGGACACTGCCGCCGTACAGAAAACCATCACCGATGCCCTTTCTTATGACGAATACCGGTGGCAACGTGAACAGGGAATTCGCATTACCGAACCCTATCGCGCCGAGGGGCTTCATAAAATTCTTTATCAGTGTCCGCATTGCATGACCGAGAGCCGCATGAGCAGTCACGGAACGATTTTGCGTTGCGATGCCTGCGGTAAGGAGTGGGAACTGACCGAAAGTGGCGAGTTGCACGCGCTTGCGGGGGAGACCGAGTTTGCTCATGTTCCCGACTGGTTCCGGTTTGAGCGTGAAAATGTCCGGCGCGAGGTCGAGGAGGGGCGTTACCGTTTTGAGGACGATGTTGACATCTATTCGCTTCCGTCCTGTATGAAATTTCAGCATATTGGTATGGCGCATCTCACACATTCTTCGGACGGTTTTGTCATTGAAGGAGAGTGGAACGGCAAAAAGTACCGGATTCATCGTCCTGTGGCGGGAATGTACGGTGTTCACGTTGAGTACGATTATTGTTACATCCGTCCGGACGACTGTATCGACATTTCGACTGCGAACGATTCGCTTTATTGCTATCCGACAAAGCCGAATGTCGTCACGAAGCTCTCGTTTGCCACCGAGGAACTGTACCGCCTGAAAATGCGGGAACGCGACCGCCGAAAAAAAGAACGCGCCGCCAAAATCAAGGGCGAAACGGCAGAGAAGTCTGCCGAAACGATATTGACATAACAGGAGATTTTTTATGGCACTTTTACACGTGGATTTCTTTTCCAAAGCACTTGGGATGTGCGTACAGGCGGAAGTCATTCTTCCGCAGGACACCTCCGGACAGATCGGCATGGAGGGTCGTGGGGCACGCAATTATCCTACGCTCTACTTGTTGCACGGACTTTCGGACGACCATACAATCTGGCAACGCCGAACCTCCATCGAACGCTATGTCTCCAATCTCGGACTTGCTGTCGTAATGCCGAGTACTGCCCGGTGTTGGTACACTGACAGTCCGTGCGGGAATTATTTCACCTATGTGGCAAAGGAACTGCCCGCTATCTGCCGCGAGTTTTTCCCGAATATGTCCTCCGCCCGCGAGGATACTTATGTTGCCGGACTTTCCATGGGTGGATATGGCGCATTCAAGATTGCGATGTCCTGTCCCGAAACCTACTCCATGGCGGCATCGCTCTCTGGCGTAATGGATGTCGACATATACGCCAAAAAGACGCCGCAGGTTTTCGTCACTCCCACCAAGGGAACCGACAACGATCTCTTTGCTCTTTCCACCCGCCTCGCCGGGAGCGACAAACCGCTTCCGCGTCTTTTCCAGTGGTGCGGCACCGAGGACAGTCTCTATCCCTGCAACACCGAAATGCGCGACCATCTGAAGACGCTCGGTTATGATCTTACGTATTCCGAATCCGAGGGAAGCCACTCGTGGGATTGTTGGGACGCACAAATCCGGAATGTCCTGAAATGGATTGCCGACAGCCGCCGATAACTCCTTCTTTGCGACATTTTTCACTTTTTTCGGCAATTCGCCTTTACAATTTTTCAAAAATGTGATAAAATAATAACGAATGGGTATTTCGTTCAAGTAAAAGAAAGGAATCGTTACTTATGGAAAACAAAATTCTTGTCGAAACTTCCGCAAGACATATCCACGTGACCGAAGAGACACTCAAGACTCTTTTCGGTGCCGACGCCAAACTTACCAACAAAAAGAACCTCAGCCAGCCCGGTCAGTTTGCCTGTGAGGAAAAGGTGACGCTCGTCGGGCCCAAGGGTTCGATGAAGGTCTCTATTCTGGGACCTGTACGCAAGGCGGATCAGGTGGAACTTTCGCTTACGGATGCACGCGCACTCGGGATCTCGGTTCCGGTCCGCGAAAGCGGCGACATTGCCGGTACGCCGGGACTTCGTCTGGAAGGACCTGCCGGTGTTGTTGAAATGAAGGAGGGCGCGATTGCGGCAAAGCGTCATATCCATATGACTCCCGCCGATGCTGAGGCTTTCGGCGTTAAGGATAAGCAGATTGTCAAGGTAAAACTGTCTACCGCAAGACCGCTGATTTTTGATGATGTGGTGGTTCGTGTCAGCCCGAATTTCGCGCTTGCCATGCACATCGACACCGATGAATCCAACGCCGCCTGTGCGTTCGGTGAGGTGTACGGCGAGATCGTCGACTGATTTTTTATCATAAATTCAAAAAAGGAGTAAAATACATGAGCAAAGTAAGTGAATGCCCCTACGCTATGAGTGCTGAAGTCGAACATCAGTGCGTAGTGAAGAAGGGCTGTGACCACGGTCCGGCTCCCATTCCCGAGGAGGGCAAGTGGATTCAGTCTAAACAGATTACCGATATTTCGGCTTATACGCACGGAGTCGGTTGGTGTGCCCCGCAGCAGGGAGCCTGTAAGCTGTCTCTCAACGTCAAGAACGGCGTGATTGAGGAGGCACTTGTGGAAACCATTGGCTGTTCGGGTATGACGCACTCTGCTGCTATGGCAGCGGAAATCCTTCCCGGCAAAACCATTCTTGAGGCTCTGAATACAGACCTTGTGTGCGATGCCATCAACACGGCAATGCGCGAACTGTTCCTCCAGATTGTGTACGGCAGAAGCCAGTCGGCATTTTCGGAGGGCGGACTTGTTATCGGTGCCGGTCTTGAGGATCTGGGTAAGGGCACACGTTCGATGGTCGGTACGATGTACGGAACCCGTGCAAAGGGTGTCCGTTATCTCGAAATGACCGAGGGCTACTGCACCAGAATGGCTCTCGATGAGAACGACGAAGTGATCGGATATGAGTTTGTGTCTCTTGGCAAGATGACCGACTTCATCAAGAAGGGCATGGAGCCGAACGAAGCCTACAAGAAGGCAATGGGACACTACGGCCGCTTCACGGCGGAAGACGGTGCGGTCAAGTACATTGACCCCCGCAAGGATTGAGGAGGTACGCAGAATGGCACAGTTTGAAGGTTATGAGAGACGCGAGGCGAAGATTCTCGGCGTCCTGAAGGAATACGGTATCTCCTCCATTGACGAGTGCAAGGAAATTTGCGCCGCCAAGGGAATCGACCCCTACACGATCGTAC
>CAKSSY010000100.1 GCA_934489945.1 uncultured Eubacteriales bacterium | reverse complement strand
CATATAAAATTCCTCCTATGGTAGATGTTTTTATTCTACCATAGGAGGCTCTTTTTTTCAATTGTCCGTTTTTTACGAACTTGTGCAATTCCTGCCGTGACTCTCTCTTTTTCGGAAAATCTATGGTGATACCCAAAATATTAAAGATTGATTTTCTGCCATCGCAGATTTTTTCGACAAATCAGGGCTGTTAAAAAACCCGAGGTTTTTTAACAGCCCTTTTCAAAAACCAATATTACTTTGCGGCTTTGAGTCTTGCTTCAAGTGCGGCAAGCTCATCGTACATTGCGTCCGGAACTCTTTCGCCGACCTGGGCATAGAATTCTTTGATGTTCTGAATGTCCGCAAGCCACGAATCAACATCGACGGAGAGGAGATCACGAATGGTGTCGATCGTGATACCTTCCAAACCTTCAATGTTGATATCCTCGGGTTTCGGAACGTAGCCGATGGGGGTGATGTCAGCATCAACCTTGCCGGCGCATCTGTCAAGGATCCACATGACAACACGCATATTGTCGCCGAAGCCGGGCCAAATGAAATTGCCCTCATCATCGGTGCGGAACCAGTTGACGTGGAAGATCTTGGGAGCATGAGGAATCTTGGTACCCATGGACAGCCAGTGAGCCCAGTAATCACCCATGTTGTAACCTACGAAGGGACGCATTGCCATCGGGTCACGGCGGACTACACCGACAGCACCGGCCGCAGCAGCCGTGGTCTCAGATGCCATAATGGAGCCGATGAAGGCACCGTTCTGCCAAGAAGTGGATTGGTAAACCAGCGGAGCAGTTTTGGCACGGCGTCCGCCGAAGATGATGGCATCAATCGGAACGCCCTCTGGCTTGTAGTAAGCGGGAGAGAGGCAGGGGCAGTTGATCGCTTTGGCGGTAAAGCGGCTGTTGGGATGAGCACCGGAGGTGTTAACCTTGTCGGCTTTGTTGTACTTTCTGTAGTCCCAAGGTTCGCCCTTCCAGTTGATGGCGTGCTCGGGCGGATTGTTGTCCAAACCTTCCCACCAAACCGTATTGGTGTCTGTGTTGAGGCAAACATTGGTGAAAATGGTATCTTTCATGCAGGTGTGCAGGGCATTGGGGTTGGACTTTTCGTTGGTTCCGGGTGCTACACCGAAGAAGCCGTTTTCAGGGTTGACAGCCCACAGTCTGCCGTCTTCGCCAACGCGAAGCCATGCGATATCGTCTCCGACACACTCAACCTTGTAATCTTTCTTCCGGTACACTTCCGGCGGAATCAGCATGGCAAGGTTGGTTTTTCCGCAGGCAGACGGGAAAGCTGCAGTAACATATTTCTTCGTACCGTCTGGATAAACGACACCGAGAATGAGCATATGCTCAGCCATCCAGCCTTCTTTGCGTCCGAGGTAGGAAGCAATGCGGAGAGCGAAGCACTTTTTGCCGAGCAGAACATTTCCTCCGTAGTTGGAATTGATTGACCAAATCGTGTCATCCTCGGGGAAGTGGACAATATAACGCTCGTTTTCGTCAAGTTGTGCTTTGGAGTGCAGCCCTTTGATGAAGTCGGGTTTGTCACCGAGAGCTTCAAGAACATTCAGACCGACACGGGTCATGATTTCCATGTTGAGAACAACATAGATGGAGTCGGTGAGCTCAATACCGTATTTGGCAAAGGGAGAACCCACAATGGACATGGAATAGGGAATCACATACATGGTTCTGCCCTTCATAGAGCCGGTGTAGAGCTTTGTGAGCTTTGCATAGCACTCTGCGGGATCCATCCAGTTGTTGATGTTTCCGGCATCCTCTTTTTTTGATGTGCAGATAAAGGTTCTGCCTTCAACGCGGGCAACGTCGTTGTGAACGGTTCTGTGAAGATAGCAACCGGGGAGTTTTTCCTGGTTGAGCTTGATGAGGTCACCGTCAGCAATTGCCTGTTCGCGCAATTTTGCAGCCTGTTCTTCAGAACCGTCAATGAGAACGATTTTGTCAGGCTGTGTCATAGCTGCCATCTCTTCGATCCAGCTATTGACGAATTTGTTAGATGTGAGTTTTTCCATACATTTTCTCCTTTTTGCGATAATCCTGTTTGGTCATAGTAATCAAACGTTATCCATTATGTATAATACTACACCTTTTTCCGTTTTTCAAGCAAATATAGGAAAGGTTACATTTTTTTAACATTTCAGGTGGGAATTGCGAAAAAGAAAATCGGCTCCTTTACAAATTTCGAAAAATGTGCTATAATAAAATAAATAAAAAAATCGGGGAGCAGAGCATGAAAAAACTCAAGGAAAACGAAAAACGTATATTGGATACAATTATTGAATCCATATCGCGTAACGGATATGCACCGAGTGTGAGAGACATTATGAATACACTCGGATATAAAAGCACCTCAACCGTTCATCTTTATCTGCATCGCTTGAGCGAACTCGGCTATATCAGTATGGAAGACGGAAAAAGTCGTGCTATTACCGTTCCGTCTTTTTTGATGGAGGCAAGCGGCGGAATTCCGATTCTCGGTAAGGTTACGGCAGGAATTCCGATTCTCGCCGCGGAGAATTTTGACGGATATCTGAATTTTACTCCCGATAAAACCAAGTATGACCCTGAGAATCTTTTTGCTTTGCGGGTGGAAGGCACAAGTATGATCGGTGTGGGAATTCTTGACGGTGATTATGTTGTGGTGGAGAAAGGAAATTATGCGGAGAACGGCGATGTAGTAGTTGCCTTGATTGACGATGAGGCAACGGTAAAGACCTTTTATAAGGAAAACAAACATTTTCGTCTTCAGCCGGAAAATCCGGAATTTCGCCCGATTATTGTAGAAAATCTTTCGATTCTCGGGAGAGTGATTGCCAGCGTCCGATATTATTGATGGCGGATAATTCAGTATGGTTTTTTTGTTTCAATGTTATTCATGAGGGAAAAATCAAGAACTTTTTTTTCGGAAAATGCCGCCGATCCAGTCGATGTCTTCCTTGTCGATTGCATTGCAAAATAACAAAAAGAAGACGTAGAGAAAACAGACCAGCAGAATGTGGAGAACCAGTCGCATAACGCCCCCGATTCCTCCGTTCAAAAAACGGAGGAGAAGATTTGCCGAACAGGTAGCCCCGATTATGGAAAGTAACGGTTTAAGAAGCCACTTGAAGAGCTTTGGTTTCATGCCGCTGATTGACAGGAGTTTGGCAAGACTGCAGGTTGTGTTTACGGTTTCGGTGATGTAAACCGTGACAATGTAGCCGTTTATACCCATGCGAGGCAAGAGAAACCAAACAAGAATTACGGAAAGTCCCGCGTCAAGAATGTTAACAGCCATGCTGTATACCTGTTTGCCCATTCCTTTCAGAATGGCATCGATGCCGGCGTCAATGTACATAATGGGAATGAGCGGTGCTAACAGGCGAAGAAATCCTGCGGTTTCCATGCCGGGATAGATTACATCTCCCAGTTCTTCTGAAAAAAAAAGCATAATGCCCGAAACTCCGACGGAGAACAGGAGGGATAACTGTAAGACACGTTCACTGATGTAGCGGATCTGTCGCTTATTGTCGCGGACGCGGCATTCGGTGATTTCCGGCACAAGGAGCCCGGAAAAAGAGTAAATTAATGCCGATGGAAACAGAATGATCGGAAGCACCATGCTGTGAAGAGTTCCGTAGGCAGCAAGGGCTTTTTCCCGGGATTTGCCGCTTTTTCTCAGTCCGAGCGGGATGAGAGCGTGTTCCAGTGAAACCAGTCCGGAACGCGCATAGGCACTGAAGGCGACGGGAAGAGCAATGCCGAGCAGTTTTTGAAAAAAAGAATTGTCACATTTTGTATCATTTGGGACACTATTCTTACCAAGGTGTTTTTTCTGATCCGTCAGGAAAGCAAGAAGAGAAAATAAGAAGGAGGAAAAATCCGCAATAACACCGCCGAGAGCCAAGGCAATGCAGGCGTGTTCAATACCGGAGGGAAGCAGGAGCGTGAGAAAATAGGAAATAGAAAAAATGCGAATTGCCTGCTCCGCAACTTGAACAGCGGCATTTTTGTAGACACGTCGAACTGCGGTGAAATACCCGTTGAAAACGGAGGTCAGAGAGATTGGTAGCAGGGAAAAGGCAAGAATACGGAGAGGCGTTGCCGTGCGGATGTCATCCAACAGATAGCGAGCTGCTGGATCGGCGAGAAGAAAAAGCAGAACGGTTGCACCGCCTCCGAAAGAGAGGCTGTAAATCAGACAGGCGCGGAGAGAACGTTTTACGCGCGTTGTGTCGCCGATGCCGAGTGCTTCGGAAACGAGGCGCATCGTGGCAAGGCTGACACCCGAGGTTGCCAGTGTGAGAGCAAAGCCGTAAACGCCGGAAAGAAGGGAGTAGAGTCCCATGGTTTCGGCACCTGCGCGGTTGGAGACATAGACGCTGAAGCTGACACCGACCGTTCGCATAAGAAAGGAAACGGCGCAAAGTAAAAGAGCGTTCAGAACGAATTTTCGTAAATTTTTCATTTGTTATCGGTACCCTCTCGGAGATCTGTAACAAGTCTATGAAATGTCGCATCGGGAAAGAATGAAAAAAACGCAAAAACTTTTGAAAAAACTATTGCAAAAATGAAAAAGCTGTGATATAATAAAAAAGTCGGATAAAATAGGGGTATAGCTCAGCTGGTAGAGTAC
>CAKSSY010000099.1 GCA_934489945.1 uncultured Eubacteriales bacterium | reverse complement strand
AGTATGTAGCTCCGGGGCGGAGATTTTCCTTGCCGATCAGTTCGGTGACGGTCACAAACTCAAATCCCATGGCGTCCAGCTCGCGGAGAATCCGGCAGGTGGCTTCGTAGGAGTTGGTATAAATTTCGTGCATGAGGATAATGTCACCGTCCCGCACGTCGCGCAACGCATTGGCAACAATTGTATCCACATTTTTTTGGATTGTGGCATCGTCGGCGCGCGACTTATACCGCCAATCCTCAGAATCAATGCTCCAATTGATGACGGGATAGCCTGCAAGAATCGCTCTTTCCCGCGGCAGTGCCCCTCCCGGCGCACGCAGAAGTGTGACATCGGTGTCCACGTACTTCTGAATGGCATCCTTTGTCATACGCACCTCATCCAGAAATTCGGATTCGGTACATTTATTAAAGTACAATTCATGTGTGTAAGCATGAATTCCGATCTCAAAGCCACGTTCATGGGCATAGGACATTGCCTCTCCTGTGCTTTTGGACATGAGGTTCCCGAGAACGAAAAAGGTGGCTTTTCCGTTGTATTTTGCAAATTCATCGACAATCTTATAGGTAAGCCCTTGCCGGGACGGTCCGTCGTCAAATGTGATTGCCACGCGTTTTTTCGGCACATCCGGTTTGGTTTCGGGAGTGGTTTCGGTTGTGGACGGTGCGGTGGTTTCGGGAGCGGAGGTATCTGGCTCCGATTCGGTTGTATCGGCGGTGGAAACATCGGGTTCTCCGCATGAGGCGAGCATCAGCACGCACAAAATCAAAACAAGCGTTCGTAAAAATCGGATGTGTTTCATATTTCTGCCTTTCTGTTTTATCAACAGTATACCACAGGCGACAAAATAAGTCAAGAGTCGACCGAAATAGTATCCGCGCATATACTGCAAAAAAATATATAACAAATTTTGTGAAATACCTTGACAGGCGAAGTATTTTGTGATATGATGGAATCACAGGAGGAAACGAAATGTCTGTAACATCGGATCTTATCAGAGGAAACACCGATACCATCATTCTTTCCTGTCTGGAGAGCGAGGACAGCTACGGTTATCGGATCAACAAAACCGTTATGTCGGTTACGGGGGGCGAATATGAATTTAAGGAAGCCACGCTGTACAGCGCGTTCAAAAGACTTGAGGAGTCGGGATGTATTGTGTCCTACTGGGGCGGGGAAATGCTCGGTGCCCGCCGCCGGTACTACAAAATTACCGAGCAGGGCAGAAGAGTTCTTGACAGTCTGAGGAAAGACTGGGAGGCATCCAAGCAAATCATTGATAAACTGACGAAAAGGGAGAGCGAATCATGGAAGACAAAATCAGACAATATATAGAAAGTGTATTCCGCGATGTACCGGGAAGCCGGCGTGCGGACAATATCCGGAGTGAGATTCTGCAAAACCTTCTGGACAAATACCACGATCTCATAGCGGAGGGAAAAAGCGAAGAAGAGGCTTATGCGATTGCCATCTCCAGCGGTGGGGATCTCAGCGGGATTGTTGCCGATCTCAAGGGAGAAAACGTTAAGTACAATTACAACTACGAAAAACAATTTGACAGGCTCTACGAGAAGCAGTACCGCCGTGAGAAAAAGAAGTGCTCGCGGTTTGATTCCCTTTTGTGGCCGATTGTGGTTTGTGTTTACCTTCTGTACAGCTTTTTTGTGCCGGGGGCGTGGTGGTACTCATGGGATATCTTTATTTTCGCCGCTGCCGGCTCCTCTCTGTTCCGTTTCTTTACGGTGAAGAGCAACCGCAAGGCGCGCCGTTCGGCACTTTCCAATTTTGTATGGACTTCGACGGTCGCGATCTATTTCGTCGTCAGTTTTCTGACCGATCGTTGGGACGTCAGTTGGATGATATTTGTGCTTGCCATCGCGGTCTCGGGCATTGCCGACACATTGGCGTTCCCCGAGGTTGACGATGACGACGAAGAAGACGGCAAGGGCAGAAAGGGCAAGGTGTGAAAATGAAAAGTTCAACAGTCAGACTGATTGTCTGGTCGGTCATTGCGGTTTTGATTCTCGGCATTATGCTTGCCTTGTTTTTCATGCCGTCCATTTTCAAACATATAAACTTTCCGTTCCAAAACGTGCACCGCTATGTCGACAGTGAGAAATACCAAGTCGGGGCGGGCAGTGCCGACTCGGTGAAGAAAATCCGGATTGATTGGATCGACGGAGAGGTCGAAGTGGTCTCCGGAAGCGTTACCTCGGTTATGTTTTCGGAGGAAGGTGCCGACAATCTTTCGGAGGAGCGGCAACTCCATTGGTACAACGACGATGGAACGCTGTATCTGCGTTATTCGGCATCCGGCACCCGTTTTTGGGCGAATGCCGACAAGAAACTGAAGGTTACGGTGCCGGAAAATCTTTCTTTGGAGGAGCTGAAAATCGATGCGGTTTCTGCCGATACGAAGATCGGGAATCTCTGTGCCGATATGCTGGAGACGGATACTGTCAGCGGCAAGGTTGAGTCCGACGGCGATTTCCGCGCAATGGAGATGAATACGGTAAGCGGTAACGTGACTCTGCGTTTTTCCGTCTCCGGGCGGGTTCCCGAAAAAATCAATCTCGATTCCGTCAGCGGCAATATACGGATCTGTCTTCCCGAGGGAACCGGTTTTGACGCAAAAATTGACTCGGTCAGCGGCGATATTGCTACCGATTTCCGTATTGCTCAGATGTCAAAAGATCGGATTGTGTGCGGGGACGGAAAACTCTCCATTGACGTGGATTCGGTCAGCGGAGATCTTGAAATCCGCAAGATCGGATGATCTTTCAAAGGGGGTTGTTAAAAAACTCAGTTTGAGTTTTTTAACAACCCCCTTTTTTGCCGCGATGCGGGGACGGAAACACGAACGGTAAAATTTGAAAAAGCCCTTGCTAAAAAGAGGGAGCTGTGTTATAATATAGATAAAAAAGAATGCGATTGCTGACGGATGAATCGCGGTTTTTTATCAAGCGGATCGCCTTTTTGTGAATCGGAAGGGCAAAAAACGGGCAGAATCCGGTAGGGTCCGCCATTTTGTTTGCCGCACACGGTGCGGCGCGGGAGGTATACATTGATTATTGCACTGGAAGATGCGAAATACGCGCTTATCAAAATGAGAGACGATGTAAAGGATCTTGGTTCCGCGCTTCGCATTGAGGAAAAACGTAACAAGGCGGCGGAACTGGAAAAGCAGACGCTGGATACCGCGTTCTGGTCGGATTCCGAGAACTCTTCCAAGGTTCTTCAACAGATCAAGCAGTCCAAAGACACGGTTGCCGATTACGAGGCACTGGAAAGCCGTTTGGAGGACGCCATCACGCTTGCGGAAATCGCCATTGAGGAAAATGATGAAGGGTCGGTTTCCGAGGTTCAGAACGAACAGAAGGAGATTGCCGCCGCGATTGAAAAGAAACGTATGGAGGTACTCCTTTCGGGCGAATACGACAAAAACAATGCCATTGTCTCGTTCCATCCCGGCGCGGGCGGAACCGAGGCACAGGACTGGGCACAGATGCTTTACCGTATGATTACGCGGTGGGCGGAGCGCAACAACTACAAGGTCAAACTGATTGACTGGCTTGACGGAGATGGTGCCGGTATTAAAAGTGCCACCATTATGGTCGAGGGACTGAATGCTTACGGATATCTCAAGGCGGAGAACGGCGTTCACCGTCTTGTCCGCGTGTCGCCCTTCGATGCCGCCGGCAGACGGCAGACCTCTTTTGCGTCGGTTGAGGTTATGCCCGAGTTTGCCGAGACGGGGAAGATCGTGATTAAGGACGAGGACATCGAGGTCACGGCTCACCGTTCCAGCGGCGCGGGCGGTCAGCATATCAACAAGACCGACTCGGCAATCCGTATTGTCCACAAACCGACGGGAATTGTGGTCGGCTGCCAGACCGAGCGTTCACAGCTCCAGAACAAGGAGACGGCACTGAAAATGCTCAAAAGCAAACTGATGGAGATTCAGCTTCAGGAACATCTGGAGCGGATCGAGGACATTCAGGGAAACAAAACGAACATCGAATGGGGCGCGCAGATCTGTTCTTATGTCTTTATGCCCTATACCCTTGCCAAAGACACCCGTACCGGATATGAAAGCGGCAACATTACCGCGGTGATGGACGGAGAGATCGACGGCTTTATCAACGCATATCTGAAATCCATAGCCAAATAAGGCGGAAAGGTAAAAACATGAACAAGAAATTCAAGCAGACACTCGGTGTTTCTTTGATTG
This sequence comes from uncultured Eubacteriales bacterium, assembly GCA_934489945.1. Lineage (GTDB taxonomy): Bacteria > Bacillota > Clostridia > Oscillospirales > CAG-272 > RGIG8775. The sequence continues at coordinate 421 of CAKSSY010000099.1, read as the reverse complement.
CATCGGCAATCACGCTTTTGTTCTCCCTTGCGGCGTTTTCGGACTCCAAGAAAAAGACATCGCCGTTTATGGGATTTTTAGCCGTGATCGGCGGATTTCTCGGGTTGTTTCTTGTGAAGGAGAAGCTCCCGCTTCCCCAAAAGCGGACAGCAGGGGAGCCCGTTGAACTGTTTGACGAAAGTGATCTGGATGATATCGACGCATTGGTAAACGCAGAACTTTCTCACACCAATGACGGAGAGGATTCGGGTGCGCCGCGCCTCAATATTGAAATTCCGCGTGACGACGAAGCGAGCGAGGCAGACTTTACCTGAAAGCAGAAAACGGAGAGCCACTTTTTTGAAAGAGAACGGGGGGAACGAAAGCGGAGGGAACCCTTTTCGGGAAAAGGGCTTCCCTCCGCTCCGTTTCCGCGTACACG
>CAKSSY010000098.1 GCA_934489945.1 uncultured Eubacteriales bacterium | reverse complement strand
CAAGAGTCTGCATCGTGCACCTGTACAGATTGCGGAAATCCTTGCCGCATCGGTTAAGGATGCCTGCATCGGTAGTGTACAAAACGTCAACGGTTATTTGAATTTTAAGATTGATAACGAATACCTCGGCAACACTGTGGTGCGGAATATAGTGAGCGAAGCGGATCGTTACGGCTCTCAGACCTTTGGAGAGGGCAAGACAGTTGTGCTTGATTATTCTTCTCCCAATGTGGCAAAACCTTTCCACATCGGACATCTGGGTACGACCGTAATCGGACATTCTCTTAAAAAGCTGCATGAATTTGCAGGTTATCATTGTGTCGGAATCAACTATCTCGGCGACTGGGGAACGCAGTTCGGCAAAATGATTGTTGCCTACCGCAAATGGGGCAATCGGGAAGAAGTCGAAAAGGGCGGCGTGGATAAACTGGTCGAGCTTTATGTAAAGTTTCATAATGCGGCAGAGACCGATCCGGCACTGAATGATGAGGCACGTACGGAGTTTCATAAGCTGGAACTTGGAGATGCCGAAAACATTGAACTTTGGAAATGGTTTATCGAAATCAGTCTTGTGGAATATAAAAAGACCTACAAATTACTCGGTATAGAATTCGATAGCTATAAAGGCGAGAGCTTTTATACCGATAAAATGCCCGCACAGGTGCAGAAGCTCCGCGATAAGGGACTTCTGAAGATAGATGACGGTGCGTCAATTGTCGATCTTTCCGAGTACGGTATGCCGCCTTGTCTGATTCTCAAGCGCGATGGTTCGACACTGTATCCGACGCGCGATATTGCCGCCGCGGTTTATCGGCAGGAGACGTATCACTTTGATAAAGCTATCTACGTAACGAGTGCCGCACAGTGTTTGCACTTCCAGCAGTGGTTTAAGGTAGTGGAGCTGATGGGATATGATTGGTACGATAAACTGGTTCATGTTCCTTACGGTACGGTCAGCATCAACGGCGAGAAACTTGCCACCCGTACCGGAAACGTGATTCTCCTGAAAGACCTTTTTGCACTTGCCATTGATAAAGTCGGTGAGATTATGGAGCAGAAGAACCCCGGGCTTGCCGGAAAAAAGGAAATTGCCGAATCAGTTGGGGTTGGGGCAATCGTTTTCTATTATCTTTCCAACAATCGCATGAAGGATATAAATTTTGTCATGGAGGACGCGCTTAGCTTTGAAGGCAATACCGGACCTTATGTGCAGTATACGTATGCGCGTGCCTGCTCTATTCTTTCAAAGACAGGAGAGCCGGATAAAGAGGCTCCGCTGACGCTCGTCACAGAAGAGGAGAGTGCGCTTGTCAAAGTTCTTGCACGCTTCCCGGAAAAGGTGCTGGAGGCAATCCGTGACTATGAACCATCGGTAATAGCCAGATATATTCTGGACGTGGCGGCGGCGTTTAACCGTTTCTACCATGAGTGTAAAATCGTAAATGCCGAGACCGACGAAATCCGCAACACCAGATGTATGCTGACGCTTGCAGCCAAAACCGTTCTCGGAAATGCGTTTGGTCTGATCTGCCTGAAAAAAGAAGAAAAAATTTAATCAAAATAAAACGAGAGGTATACCATGTCAGGACATAGTAAATGGGCGAATATTAAGCACAAAAAGGAAAAGACCGATGCACAGAGAGCCAAGGTTTTCACCAAGATTGGCAAGGAAATTTCCATTGCCGTTAAAGAAGGTGGCGGCGATCCGGAGAGTAATTCCAAGTTGAGGGATCTGATCCAGAAAGCCAAGGCAAACAATGTTCCCAACGACAATATTGACCGTATTATCAAGAAGTCTCTCGGAAACACCGGGGAGACCTATGAGGAAATTGTATATGAAGGCTACGGTCCCGGCGGAGTGGCTGTGATTGTGGAGACGACCACCGATAATCGCAATCGCACGGCAGGGAACATCCGCTCTTATTTTTCAAAATATCATGGAAATCTCGGGCAGTCCGGATGTGTCGGTTTTATGTTTGAGGAAAAAGGTGTCATTGCTATTGATAACGAGGACGGAAAGATCGACGAGGACAAGCTGATGGAAACCGCACTGGAAGCGGGAGCCGAGGATTTTGCGTCCGACGGTGATGCTTTTATCGTGTATACGGTTCCGGATGATCTCTACGCAGTCAAAGACGCACTGGAGGGAGCAGGATACCCGATCGTTTCGGCAGAAAAAAGCAAGATTCCGACTACGAGTGTTACCCTTGAGAATGAGGATGATATAAAGTTTATGGGACTTCTCATCGAAAAGCTCGAGGAAGATGACGACATTATGGAAGTATATCACAACTGGGAAAACTGTGACTGAGAAAAGGCGGTGTTAAGAAACTCTTTTGAGTTTCTTAACACCGCCGTCGACATTGATCTTGAAGGCTTGACACCGTCGGTTTGCCGTCAAAGAAATCCGAAAGTCAAAAAACAGCAGGCAAAAACGACCATGATCGTGTCAAAAATGCCAATCGGGATTCCGGCATTTTTGAGGGGCTGTTAAAAACATTACGTTTTTTAACAGCCCCTTTACAATGGAAAATTCACTCACGTTTTTGACCGGAAAAGGTTTTGAAGAGATGAAATTCATGGATTCCGGCAAGGTATCCGAGGGTGGAGGTCAAAATCATGGGAATCATAATAAGAAACCACATAAACCAAAGAGAATTAAGAGGAATGTCATTGACCCGAATGGCAAGCAAACCGGTGTACATTCCTTCAATCAAAAGGGCGATTGTTGCTGAAATGCCGCCGAGTTTGCTGAAGAAAGGGATGGCAGAGAATACAGTGCCCAGTGTGATAAATATGGCAAGAAGAAAATTCACCGAACTTGCCGCGATTCCCATGTAAAAACCGGTCAACCGGGAGATTCCCGTTTCTCCGTGTTTGAAACGGGAAGCATCCTTTGCTCCGATTTCCCGCATCATGGTGAAAATCAGAAACAGATAAAAAAGAACAGCAAAGACGCTTGTGATGATCTGAAGTGTAGCCGGCTGATAACCGGTAAGATCGGTAGAGGTACTTTTTGACCCCGTGGCAATTGAGAGCGCAATGCCGAAAATCGCAATGGCAATTTGGTTAATGAACATTTTTACGATCTCATAGGATCGTTCTTTGAGGACTCGGAACATATATCAGAACCATCTCCGTGTTTCGTTTTATTGGTTTGTTTTATTATATCGCAAAGGCGAAATGATTGCAACAAAAACTGCGAATGTTTACATTTTATCCACTAAAAAATAAATAGTTATTATATAATATAAATAAAGGGCGAGGAGGGAAGGAATATGGGAGAAATCAACGCGGCGGAATTTCCGTCGGTATTGCGCGATTTTATGGCGTATAAATCGGTCATTCAGGGATGTTCGGTCAAAACGGTCGAAGAATATATGTTGGATTTGCGGACGTTTTTCCGCTTTCTTATCGCTTCTCGTGAAGGGCTTGCGCTGTCGGGAGAAGCGTTTGACAAAATTGACATCCGAGCCGTTGACCTGGCATTGGCAGAGAGTGTTACCGCAGAAGATATTTATTCTTTTCTGATGTTTGCGGGTACCACCCGGGGGAATCAGAGTGCAGCAAAGGCACGAAAACTGTCGGCATTGAAGGCGTTTTATAAATATCTGGTTTCCAAAAAACACTACTTTGAACAAGATCCGACCGCGAATATTGAGTCACCGAAAAAAAGGCAGGCACTTCCGAAATTTCTGACATTGGAGGAGTCTTTGACATTGCTGGAGACCGTAAAAAGCGACAGGGAATCGACAACCAAAACACGGGACTATGCGATGATTACGCTGTTTTTGAATTGTGGGATGCGTGTGTCTGAGCTTGTCGGAATCAATCTTTCCGATCTTGACAGGGAGCTTCGTTCGGTTCGTGTGATCGGAAAAGGAAATAAGGAACGCGTTGTGTATTTGAACGATGCGTGCAAAGAGGCTCTTGCCGCGTATGTTCGGGAACGCCTCGCGGAAAGTGACAGCGAGATAAAAACCGATGCCCTTTTTCTCAGCTCCCGCAATCAACGTATCAGCGTCAAGACGGTGCAATGGATGGTCTATAAATATCTGGATCTGGCGGGACTCGGTTCCCGGCATTTTTCGGTGCATAAGTTGCGTCATACGGCGGCAACTCTTATGTATCAGTCGGGAAATGTCGATGTTCGTGTCCTGAAGGACATCCTCGGACATGAACAACTCAATACCACACAGATTTATACGCATGTCAGCAATCGAAATATGGAACAGGCAATGAGCGAGAACCCCCTTTCCAAAGTCGGAAAGGATAAGCCGAAGTCCTGAAAAACGAAAGGAAACCTCCGAATGGATCATTTTATATTACATTCTCCTTATCAACCGACCGGGGATCAGCCGCAGGCAATCGAAAAGTTGACCGAGGGACTGGAAAAAGGACTGAAAGAACAGGTTTTGCTTGGTGTTACCGGCTCCGGCAAAACGTTTACCATGGGCAATGTTATCGCAAGGATGAATCGCCCCACACTCGTTTTGGCGCATAACAAGACACTTGCGGCTCAGCTCTGTTCCGAATTTCGCGAAATGTTTCCGGAAAATGCCGTAGAGTATTTTGTGTCGTATTATGACTATTACCAGCCGGAGGCATATATTCCCGGACGGGATATGTATATCGAAAAAGACGCGCAGATCAACGACGAAATCGATATGTTGCGCCACAGTGCCACGTCGGCACTTCTGGAGAGACGGGATGTCATTATCGTGGCAAGCGTGTCTTGTATTTATTCTC
>CAKSSY010000097.1 GCA_934489945.1 uncultured Eubacteriales bacterium | reverse complement strand
TGCGGCGGATCTTTTGAAGATACTTGCGGGAAAACGGGACGGTGCAAGACGAGTGGCACTTCTCGGAGATATGCGGGAATTGGGGGAGAACAGTTCCGCCTATCACAAAAATGTGGGCAGGTATTTTGCCATGACCGGTACGGGAGTGCTGTTTACGGTCGGATTGCTTGCCAAAGACATTGCTCTCGGTGCCGTTCTTGCGGGAATGGCAGAGGATGCCGTTACGATCTGTACGGACCCGGAAGATAGGGAAACTATCAGCGACATCGTGGCGAAAGCATTGAAGCCGGGCGATATTTTGCTTGTGAAAGCCAGTCGTGCAATCGGGGCTGAGAAAATACTGGAATTGATCCGACAAAAAATATGACTCCCGAAAGAGAAGGAAGGGACTTGCTTTATGAAAACCGAAATGCTGACGGAATTTCTTGTGGTTATGGTGGCTGTTTTTGTCCTGACCGTTCTGATTTCGCACTTTCTGATTCCGGTGCTGAAAAGCAAAAAGATGGGACAGAAGATTCTCGAAATCGGTCCGCGTTGGCACAAATCCAAAGAGGGGACTCCGACAATGGGAGGCGTTGCTTTCATTGTGGCAATTCTTGTTGGGGTGGCTGTGGCACTTGTGATCGGACAGAGCGAACTTCGCGTGATTCTTGTCACACTTGCTCTTGCACTCTTAAACGGTCTTGTGGGGTTGATTGATGATCGGGCAAAGCTCATCAAAAAGCAGAATGAAGGATTGCTCGCGTGGCAAAAATATTTGCTTCAGTTTGTGGTGGCGGGGATTTACCTTTTTTTGCTGGAAGTTTCCGGACTTATTGATACTGCACTGGTGATCCCGTTTACAGATTTGCGGATTGAACTCGGATCCGGATACTACATTTTTGCCATTATTCTGATTACGGGCATTGTAAACAGTGTCAACCTCACCGATGGAATTGATGGGTTGGCAAGTACGCTCTCGCTTGAGGTCGGTGGCTTTTTCGCCTTGGCGGGATTTGTTTTCGGAATGCGGTCGTTGACGCTTTTGTCCGGCGCATTGATTGGCGGCATGATCGGTTTTCTGGTTTATAATTTTCATCCTGCGCGTGTATTTATGGGCGATACAGGATCTCTTTTCTTGGGAGGACTTCTTGCCGGATTTGCCTTTGCCCTACAGAATCCCCTTATTATTCTTCTGTGTGGCTTTGTTTTCGTGTTTGAGGCGATTTCCGTCATTCTTCAGGTTATGGTTTTCAAATTGTCCGGACGAAAAAAGAGACTTTTCAAAATGGCTCCGGTTCACCATCATTTTGAAAAATGCGGGTGGAATGAATATAAAATTGTCGCTGTTTTCAGTATAGTAACACTTGCTTGCTGTGCGGTGGCGTGGTTCGGACTTTGAAAGCGGAGGTGAATTTGCAACTTGCATCGGGTACGTGTGAGGACAAAAAAAGTACCGGATGAAAAAAATACGCTCTTGCCGACCGTCGGGGCAGCAGGGCGGATAGATGTGGAATTTCTTGTGCTGTGTATTCTGCTTCTGATTTTCGGGACCGTGATGAATTACAGCGCAAGTTCGGTCTACGCCGAACAACTTTACGGCGACAAAACCTATTTTCTCGTTCGATATGTATTGTTTGCCGTTTTGAGTGCGGCGGCAACCTATCCTTTTGTGCGGTACGGCACACGCAATTTCTGGCATTTTTTTGCCCGCGTTGTTTATATTGCGGCTATCGGGCTTTTACTTCTCGTTCTTATTATCGGAACGGTGGGCGGCGGTGCACAGAGATGGCTAAAACTTGGTCCCGTTACCATTCAGCCGTCTGAGGTTGCCAAACTCGCGGTTATTATGATGCTTGCTCGTTTTCTGGCGGAAAATGAGAAGAATGTCACGTCGCGTGGAAAGGGAAATTTTGTTTACGGTGTTTTGTTGCCGGGCGGAATTATTGGGGCTATCGGGGCATTGGTGGCATTGGAGCGGCATATTTCGGGACTGATGATTATTGGTATGATCGGAATTTCTGTCATGTTCCTCGGCGGAACACGCCTGAAATGGATTCTTTTGATTGCGGGTACGGTTGTATTTGCCGGGGTGGCACTTGTTCTGGTTTCCGAATATGCACAGACGCGCGTGAATACTTGGATTCATATTGATTCGGTTGACCCGCTCGGGGAGGCATGGCAGACTTTACAGGGGCTTTACGCAATTGGTTCGGGCGGCATTTTCGGACGAGGGCTTTTCGGAAGTCTTCAAAAATTCGGGTATGTCTCTCAGCCTCAGAATGACTTCGTTTTTACTATTATCTGTGAGGAACTTGGATTTCTCGGAGCGGCGGCGGTACTCATTCTTTTCGGGATGCTTATTGTACGGGGCTTTCGGATCGCCGCTAATCTTCCCGATCGGTTTTCTGCACTTGTGGTGTTTGGTCTGATCTTCAAGGTAGCAATACAAACCATCCTCAATATTGCCGTTGTGACAAACTCTATGCCGAATACGGGTATCAGTTTGCCGTTTTTCAGTTCCGGCGGTACATCTCTTGCTCTTCAGATTTTTGAAATGGGAATGATTCTGAATCTTTCCCGATACAGTAACTTAACCAAAGAATAACAGAAAGGATCCGAAAAAATGAGAGTTCTGATGACCTGCGGAGGTACGGGAGGACATATCAATCCCGCTATCGCGATTGCCAATATCATTAAAAATAATCAACCGGGTTCCGAGATTGTTTTTGTCGGAACCAAGCACGGAAAAGAGAGAGAGCTGGTTCCGCGCGAGGGGTATGAAATTCGTTTTGTGGAGTCGCAGGGAATTCGTCGCTCTCTGTCTCCCGCTAATATTAAGGCATTGTTTCTGGCGGTGATTTCTCCCTTGAAGGCAAGGAAGATTATACGCGAATTTCATCCCGATGTGGTAATCGGAACCGGCGGGTATGCTTGTTGGCCACTTTTGAAGGCGGCGGCAGATCTTGGGGTTCCGTGTGCCGTTCACGAGTCCAATGCCGTACCCGGCATGGCGGTCAAGCGGTTACAGGGATATGTCGATGAAATCATGACAAATTTTGAAAAGACTAAGGATTATTTGAAAAAAAAGAACAAGGTGGTTCGCGTTGGCAACCCGCTTCGGAGTGCTTTCGGGTGCATGGAAAAAAGTTCTGCCCGAAAAAAACTCGGAATTCCTGCCGAAACCCCGTTTGTTCTCTCTTACGGTGGAAGCGGCGGTGCCGAATTTTTGAATGAAACCATGGTTCTTATGATGAAGGAATATGCGATGTTACATCCGGATGTGCGGATTTTGCACGCCGCCGGAAGTCGTGATTTTGAAAAAACCAAGGCGAGATTTCATGCGTTGTCGTTGGACTCCTGCCCCAATCTGGAATTGAAAGACTACATTTATGATATGCCCGCCTATATGGCTGCGGCAGATCTTGTGATTTGTCGTGCAGGAGCTATGACCATTTCCGAACTTGCCATGATGGGAAAGGCAAGTATTTTGATTCCTTCTCCCAATGTGGTGGATAACCATCAGTATAAAAACGCCAAGGTGCTTGCCGATGCTGGTGCAACGTGCCTTCTTGAAGAATCGGAGCTGACCGCAGAGAAACTGTGGGAAAAAATCGGACAGATTCTTGGGGACGGTGCCGTTCGTCGGGATATGGAGCAGGCGGTGAAAAAATTTGCCGATCCGGACGCCGGGAAAAGGGTATACGGCGAAATTCTGAAATTGGTTCAAAAAGCAGATTGAAAATCTGTAATCTTCCCAAAAGAGACGTTTTTTCGCGCAAAATCCGTGAAATCTCAAAGAAAATTTTCAAAAAGCTCTTGCAAAAATCATAAAAATATATTATTATAGTATATGAGAATATATTTGGTTCCCTAACACGGATTTTGGAGGACGTATCAATGATATTTGAACATGACGACACTTTTGAAAGCGGCGTAAATATTAAAGTTATCGGTGTCGGCGGCGGCGGAAACAACGCAGTCGACAGAATGATCGCGGCAAACATCCGCGGTGTGGAATTTGTTGCTGTCAATACAGACCGCCAGGTGCTGAAGAAATCGGCGGCTCCCAATCAGCTTGTGATCGGCGAAAAGATCACCAAAGGCTTCGGCGCGGGTGCCAATCCCGAAATCGGAGCGCGTTCGGCGGAAGAGTCGATCGAAGATATCAAGACACTTCTCCAAGGGGCGGACATGGTATTTGTTACTGCCGGTATGGGAGGCGGCACGGGAACCGGTGCGGCTCCGGTTGTGGCGCGCGTGGCAAAGGATATGGAAATTCTTACTGTTGCGATTGTCACCAAGCCGTTTGGTTTTGAAGGAAAGAGAAGGATGGTTCAGGCGGATGCCGGTATTGCCGAGTTGAAGCAGTATGTTGACGCACTTGTTGTCATTCCCAATGAGAGACTGAAGCAGGTGTCGGATACCCGTATTACCCTTTCCAATGCGTTTGAGGTTGCGGACGATGTTCTTCGTCGTGGTGTTCAGAGTATTTCCGAACTTATCAATGTTCCCGGCTTTATTAACCTTGACTTTGCCGATGTTACTTCTGTGATGAGCAATGCCGGTTATGCTCACATGGGTGTCGGCAATGCCTCCGGTAAGGACAAGGCGGAGCATGCCGCTAAGATGGCAATTTCCAGTCCTTTGCTGGAGACCTCTATCAAAGGTGCTACGGGTATTCTGATCAGCATTTCGGCTTCTCCCGATGTCGGATTGGAGGATGTTGACCTGGCATCTACCATGATTTCCAACGAAGCAAGCCCGGATGCCAATG
>CAKSSY010000096.1 GCA_934489945.1 uncultured Eubacteriales bacterium | reverse complement strand
TCTGCGGAGCGCGACAAGGACTCCGCGTCCTTGACCGCGCCGCCTTTGAAAAGGCGGGCGAAACTTTTGTGGCGGTCCCGCCATTTTGTTTTGCGTCACGGCGGCGCATCTTTTCCCTTTGTTCCAAAAGTTTTTGAGGGTGTCGGGAACTTTTTTCAAAAAGTTCCTGACCGTTCTCCGTTCTCTTTCTGCAAATTCCTTCGCCGCTTTTCTTTGAAGCCAAAGGCGCAAAGAAAAGCTAAGCAAAAGAAACGCCGATAAGAGATTTCGCGCTCTGCGGAGCGCGACAAGGACTCCGCGTCCTTGACCGCGCCGCCTTTGAAAAGGCGGGCGAAACTTTTGTGGCGGTCCCGCCATTTTGTTTTGCGGCACGGCGGCGCACCTTTCCCCTTTGTTTCAAAAGTTTTTGAGGGTGTCGGGAACTTTTTTCAAAAAGTTCCTGACCGTTCCCCCGTTCCCTTCCATTCTATCACATCTGTTTCCGATTTGCAAGAGAAAAAGCAAATATATACAATTTTTTTGCTTTTAGAGTGTTGTATAATGATTTTGTAGGAAAATTTTGTACGGCGCGGGAACCGACGACCCACGCGGTTTTTCCCCCCTTTTTCGTCGGAGAAAGAGGTATATGATGTCCCAAAGAGTTTGTGTTATTACCGGTGCCGGTGGCGTTCTCTGCTCCTCCTTTGCCAAGGAAATGGCAAAACACGGCTACGCTGTCGCCCTGCTTGACCTCAACGAGGAGGCGGCTCAGAAGGTTGCCGACGAAATCGTCGCAGAGGGCGGCGTCGCCAAGGCATACAAAACCAACGTTCTTGACAAGGCTGTCGTCGAAGAGGTTCATGAAAAGGTTCTCGCCGACCTCGGCAAATGCTCGGTTCTCATCAACGGTGCCGGCGGAAATAATCCCCGCGCTACTACCGATCACGAAATGTTTGAGGCGGGTGACGAGACGAGAGATGACATTAAGACTTTCTTCAACCTGGACAAGTCCGGTTTTGAGTTCGTCTTTAACCTGAATATTATGGGAACGCTTCTTCCCACACAGGTTTTCGCCAAGGATCTCATCGGCGGTGAGGATTGTTGCATCCTCAATATCTCCTCGATGAACGCTTTCACACCCCTGACCAAGATTCCGGCATACAGTGCTGCCAAGGCAGGTGTTTCCAACTTCACCCAGTGGCTCGCCGTTCACTTTGCCCAGACCGGCATCCGCGTGAACGCGATCGCTCCCGGCTTCTTTGTCACCAACCAGAATCGCGCCCTTCTCTTCAATGCCGACGGCACACCCACACCCAGAACCGGCAAGATTCTTCGCTCCACACCCATGAACCGCTTCGGCGAAGCAGATGAGCTTCTCGGCGCACTCAACTTCCTGGTTGATGCCAAGCAGTCCGGGTTCATCACCGGCGTTGTGCTTCCCGTGGACGGCGGCTTCTCGGCTTATTCGGGGGTTTGAGACATGGCGGAAATCAGACTTTGCGCCTTTGCCGATGAGGCGGGCGATTCCCTTGCCGATCAGATCACGGCTTTGAAGGAAAACGGAATCGGACTTCTGGAACTTCGTTCGATTGCCAAGAAAAACGTCACAAAGTTCACAAACGAGGAAGTCAAAGAATATAAAAAACAGCTTGATGACGCCGGCATCGCCGTGTGGTCCATCGGCTCCCCCATCGGAAAAATTCAGATCGACGGCGATTTTGAAGCCGATCTCGACCTCTGCAAACGCACCGTCGAAATCGGAGAGATGTTCGGTGCCAAAATGCTCCGTATGTTCAGTTTTTACGGCACAAACGGAGATTCCGCCTACCGCGATACCGTTCTCGAACGTCTTGAGAAGTACATCGAAACCGCCAAGGGCAGCGGAATCCGCCTTTGCCATGAGAACGAAAAGGGCATTTACGGGGATAACGCCGCAAGATGCCTGGAAATTCTGACCGCTCTTCCGGATTTGGGTTGTGTCTTTGACCCCGCCAACTTCATCCAGTGCCATCAGGACACGATGGAGGCATGGGAAATGCTGGAAAAGTTTGTGGTTTACGGACATATCAAGGACTGCCTGGAGGATGGAAGTGTCGTACCTCCCGGAAAGGGCGTCGGCAATTTGCCGGCTTACCTTGCCCGTTTCAAGAAAATGGGCGGCGAGGTTCTCACATTGGAACCGCATCTTTTGGTGTTCAGTGCGCTGAAGGATCTGGAACAAAAGGGTGAAGAAAGTAAGGTCGGACTCTATAAATTTGCATCCAAGCGCGAAGCGTTTGACTGCGCGGTCAATTCACTCAAACAAATTTTGAAGGAGATATAACTATGATACTCGGAGCACAGTTCTTTACTCTCAGAAATCTCTGTAAGACCACCGAAGGTCTTGACGATTGCATGAAAAAGGTCGCCGATATCGGCTTCACCGCCATTCAGCTCTCCGGTGTCTGCGCCTACGAACCGGAATGGGTTGCCGAAAAGGCAAAGGAATACGGACTTGAGATCGTAATCACCCACACCGCATACGACAAGATCGTAAACGACACCGACGCCACCATCGACTTCCATAAGAAAATGAACTGTCACTACATCGGACTCGGAAGCATCCCCGGATGCCGCGACATCACGCCCGACAAGTTTGGGGAATTTGTCACTGCCATCCGCCCCGCCGCCGAAAAAATTGCCGCCGCCGGGCTCAAATTCATGTACCATAACCACGATATGGAGTTTGCCAAGAACCCCGAAAACGGCAAGACCTATCTGGAGTGCATCATGGATGCCCTGCCCGCCGAAATTCTCGGCACCACATTGGATACCTACTGGGTGCAGGCAGGCGGTGCCGACCCCGCCCTCTGGCTTCGCAAGACCAAGGGCAGAAACGACTGCGTTCACTTCAAGGATATGGTATATCATATTGAGGACAAAAAGATACGCATTGCCACCATCGGCGAAGGCAATATGAATTATCCCGCCATTATCGAGGCGTGCCGTGAAGTCGGCGTCAAGTACGGTTTTGTCGAACTGGACAACTGCTACGGCGCAGACCCCATCGAATGTATGAAAAAGAGTTACGAATACCTCACCAAGAGCTTTGGCTTGAAATAAGGAGAAACAACTATGAAAAAGATCAGACTCGGTATCATCGGTATCGGTAATATGGGTTCCACCCACTTCAAGAACGTGCTGGGCGGCAAATGTCCCGAAATTGATGTAACCGCCGTTGCCGATATTGATCCAGCCCGCCTTGACTGGGCAAAGACGACTTATGCGGAATATAAGGAAAAGAACCCCGAACTTGCCGAGGTCGCATACTTTGACGATGCCATCAAGATGATGGAATCCGGCAAAGTGGATTCGGTAATCGTCGCGATTCCCCACTACTTCCATCCGCAGTACGTCATTGAGGCGTTCCGCCACGGGCTGCACGCCATCAGCGAAAAACCCGCAGGCGTTTATACCCTTCAGGTGCGCGAAATGATGGAGGAAGCCGACAAACATCCCGAACTTGTGTTCGCGATGATGTTCAACCAGAGAACCAACCATGTATTCCGTAAGATGAAGGAGATCATTGCCTCCGGCGAACTTGGCAGAATCCGCCGTACCAACTGGATCATCACCAACTGGTACCGTCCGCAGGCGTATTATAACTCGGGCGCATGGCGTGCAACATGGAGCGGAGAGGGCGGCGGCGTCCTTCTGAACCAGTGCCCGCATAACCTTGACCTGTGGCAGTGGATTTGCGGCATGCCTAAAAAAGTGGATGCCAAACTGCACTTCGGTCAGTGGCACGACATTGAAGTTGAGGATGATGTCACGGCTTACGTTGAGTACGAAAACGGCGCAACGGGAACCTTCATCACCACAACCGGTGATGCCCCCGGCACCAATCGCTTTGAGATCGACTGCGACGGCGGTAAGCTGGTTTGCGAGGATGCCAAGACACTGAAATTGTGGAAACTCGACACACCCGAACCGGAATTTTCCAAAACCAACACCACCAGCTTCGGTCAACCGAAGGCGACGATCATCGATGTGGAAACTGACGGACAAAATCCGCAGCACGTGGGTGTTATGAATGCGTTTGCCGCCAGAATTCTGCGTGGCGAGCCGCTGGTTGCCGACGGACGCGAAGGCATTAACGGACTTTCGCTGTCGAATGCGATGCACCTGTCCTGCTGGCAGAACCGCGAAGTTACCCTTCCGCTCTCCCATGAGGACGAGGTTGCTTTCAAGGATGAGTTGATGGCAAGAGTCAAGACCTCCAGACGCAAGGAAAATGTAAGCTCGGTTATCGCCGACACTTCCTCCAGCTACAATAACTGAGAAAACTCTTTCAATCAAAAAAAGCTGTCTCACCATGAAGTTTGTTCAAGAGCTTTTGGGAAGGTGGTGTGAACGTTTCCGCGTAAGCGCGGAAACGGAGCGGAGGGAAGCCCTTTTCCCGAAAAGGGTTCCCTCCGCTTTCGTCTCTCCTGTTCTCTTCTGCAAACTCTTCAGCCGCTTTTTCTTTGAAGCCAAAGGCGCAAAGAAAAAGCTAAGGAAAAAGAAACGCCGATAGGAGAACGAGGGGAACGTGCCGCTTTTTGAAAAAAGCGGCGCAAAAACTTTTATTGCGGTCTCGCCGTTTCGCTTCGCGTCATGGCGATTCGTCTTTTCCTTTTGTTCAAGAGCTTTTGGGAAGGTGGTGTGAACGTTTCCGCGTGAGCGCGGAAACGGAGCGGAGGGAAGCCCTTTTCCCGAAAAGGGTTCCCTCCGCTTTCGTCTCTCCTGTTCTCTTCTGCA
>CAKSSY010000095.1 GCA_934489945.1 uncultured Eubacteriales bacterium | reverse complement strand
ACATGACTGCCGAGACTTTGTTCTGCGGATGGGTTGATCTTCAGCTTTCCGATCTTCTTCATTTGTAAAATCCTCCGTTTGTGCAAAATTTGAAACATTCAAAAACCCACGTTTTCCGACGAGTTTCTTTCATTATATAGACGAAGCGCGATATTCTCCGGGTGTAATGCCCGTCTGTTTTTTGAAAAATCGGATAAAATAATTACTGTCGCAAAAACCGCACAAATTTGCAATTTGCGCAATGTTATACTCCTTTTGCATAAGATAATCTTTGGCATAAAGAAGTCTTATGGAATCCCTGTACCGAATCGGAGCCACACCGAATGTTCTGACAAACAAATGACGAAAATACGCAACACTGATATGACACATGGAAGCAAGCTCCTCCAAGGTGATGTTTTCACGCCAATGCGTCTCCAGATATTCCTTTGCGGCAGACAAAAGAAGAGTTGAAGAATCGGCATTCCCGGTGTTGAATTTGCCGATAAAATCAAAAAGTATTTTATACAACAATGATATGGCATTCATACGATATCCGGGTTGTTTCTCTTTCCACAGCTCCGTCAACCCCAAAAACATATCTTCTCTGAATACCGCCTTTTCGCCGCACCTTATGATAGCGAGTCCCTCTCCCAGTAAAACCTTTGCCGCCATACCTTCCATTGACGACTCGTCCATCATAAAATTGACGGTATAATGGTCGCACGCCCGAAAACACTGAAGTCTATAAGCATCATTGGGTTTCAGGAAGAAGGTATCACCCGCACGCACGATTTCCGATCTTCCGTCGGTAAAATCATATTGCATTTCCCCGCTCAGAATATGAACAATTCCATATGTTTTTCTGCCCTTCAAAAACTTGTACACAGCAGACTTCCGATATTGAAATCGGTGAGCAACCGAAATGCTTTTGATCTCTATAAAAAAATCGTCAATTTTTTTAAGCGACTCCATACACGACCTCCTTTTTGATTTCATTATAAACAGCAAAAACCCCCCTGTCAACAGAAAAGCCATATTGTGCTATGACAAAACCGGATTACCCATAGATTGTATCCGGTAAAAACAAAAAAGAACAAGTTCTCCTAAAAAAAACAATGCAGGTTTACCGTGCTTCTGCACGGTAAACCTGCATTTCTTTATGGGGCTTTTACCGCCCCGGCTCTATTATGGTTGGGTTCACTTAGCATCAAAGAATCTGACAATTCCCATCAGATGATCACTGATTGCTTTGACGGAGTCCGTAAGAGCCAGATATTTTCCTTCGTACACGGTAAGAACCGTCTCGGTAATCACACCATTCTGATTGACCACGCCGATCGTAAAGGTCTGATCTCCTTTCAGTGCCTTAACAACGGTACCGTTAGCCGGTCTTTCGGAGTCCGGCTTTTGTACATCGTATGCCTTGGAGTCAACCAGTTCTCCTCTGGCGTTATAAGTGTAGACTGTCACGGTGGAATTAAAGTTGCTGTTAAAGAATCCCTTATTCACCGCTTGATTCGACGCAATCGGTTCGCCCTTATAAATTTCCGTCACATCTCCGGCATCTGCCGCCATGATAACATTTCCGTTTTCATCCATAAAGGAATTTGCCTTCTGCTTGGTATAATCCACAGACAGCATACGGAGCACATTCTGTGTTCCGGGAGTACGGTAAAGTCCCTGATCGTTGTCACGATAACGATACCACGTCCAGCCAACACAAGCCTTGGACTCTAGAAGAGCCAGTGTATAATGCTCATAGTAGGCAGCACGATCCTCTTGCGTTCTCACAAGAATACCGGCACCGGTCGGATTGGTCAGTCCGTATCCGTTGGCATCAATGGCATCCTTGCCCTTGGCAAAGAACTCGGTTACAATAAAGGGTTTACCGGATTGACGATAGAAGTCGGTAATGGTTTTGGCATCGGGATTCAAACCGCCGTAAAGGTTTGCGGAAATGATATCCAGATAATACCCTGCGGCATGGAGATAATAAGCATCAGTACGGCAATTACCGTTCACGCGCGATCCGAAATACATATGATTGGGGTCGACAGCACGGATCGCCTCACGTGCGATGCGATAATAGCGTCCGTAAACAAGACCGAGGAATTCGCTGTTCATCTGTTCGCGCTCGGGGGAATTCATATAATCATCCAACGTAGGATTGACCATATCCATTCTTCTGGCGAGCCATGTCCACGCCGTGGCATAAGAGAAAGATGCGGTAGGTTCTTCCGGATTCAATGTCAGATAGCGAAGCAGGAAATCGTTGCCGGAGGGGAGTTCGTTATCGGTCGTGTAACCGAACACATTGGGCATATCGGCATATCCGCCCGCCTCAATCCGTGCGGCAAGCGTTTTGTTCGTTGCTTTAATAAAATCGGGATCGAACACGTTCATTGTGTTGTTGTTATAGAACTTGATGGCTTCATCGGGGGTGCAGAGTCCCAACGAGCTCATATAGTTGGAAACCACACTGAGATGAACGATACCGGAGAGCCCGTTCTCCACCGCAAGAACCTTGTCAATGTCACCACCGTAGCTTGTGGTAACACCGAACGACTTCATACTTGCCGTGATTTCATTGAAATAGTTCTCCTCTGTGCCGTATTTGGCAAGAGAGTACCTCTTATGGTTTTCACTGTCACCAAGACAGAAAGTGTTGATACCGACGGCAAAAAACGGATTGCCGAGCGGGTCAATGATATAATAGCGTCCGTCATGCTGTTCGGTATGGAAGAAACCGGTCTTTTGTCCGGTAAATCCGGCGTTGGTAATGCCACCGTAGACATCATATTGAGAGGTCTCTTTCGCATACAACGACTTTAAGAACGCATTACCGGTGGAAACGGTTCCGAGTGTGCTGAGGGTGCGGGCATATTTATCGTTTCTCCACGGATTTGTGGGAACGGTGGTATCGGTAGGTTTCCAGTCGGTTCCCTCTCTCCATGTCAGTTCGTAAGTGAAATCTCCGGTTGCCTCGGTGGCGTTATACCCGTTCGGAGCCAGATCGTCGATCTCAAACTCCTTGAGATTGCCGTTCGCATCCTTAGGATAAATCTTGGCTTCCAGATCATCAAACCACTCATTGACGATACTTTCGGCATAACCCCAAGGTTCGTATCCCTCATTATCGGATTTGCTGAGATTCAGCGTCGAATGTCTGTACAAGGAATTGCGGATTTCAATTGTAGGTTTCATATTGCTTTCCTTGGAATACAGATAGGTCAGCAAAGCATCGTTTGCGCCCTCATTGGCAAAGCAGAAAGATACCGTAAGAGTTCCATCATCATTCAGCGGCTGTTCACACAGGAAATCCAGAATGTCAATGACCATATACACATTGTCCTCATAGGCAAACTTCTTGAGAAGTTCACCGGATTTGGCAATGTTGTTGTGATTCGCATAATTCAGTTGTTTCTCCGTCCATTTGGTGTCGGTCGAATACAACATCATGTCATATTTTTTTCTGGCAGGATTGTTTTCTGTCCCGCCGTTATACACGCGCAGTTCGACTGCAGACGCAGTCTCCAGTGCCTTTACCGCTGTCTGATCCAACGTAAACTTATAATATGCGGCACGATACAGACCGGATTTTTCATTGCCGGTATTCCGCACCTGCATATTCTTTACCGTACTGTTATCCTTTTCCAGATGACCGTTTGCATTGTAGATATACGTGTCATCTGTCGCCTGAACCGTATAATCATTACCGCTTTTTTCGGAAAACACAGGGTAGCCGTCGGCATCCTTTTCGCCGTTATAGAACAAGTGGGCTGCTATACCGTATCGACGCATATTGTTCCGGCAAAGAACATACGGACGAACGACCAACTCGAAAACGCCATCTGTCGGAGAAAGCGGCAGATCGTCTATTGTAACGGCAGCGGCATACGTATAGTCAAATGTCGTCTTGGCATCATACACCTTGCCGTTGGCATCTTTCAATTCAGGATATATCGTAACGGTTGTATTGGAGATTCCGGTCGAAATAACTTCACCGTCATTGTTTTTCGTAACAAGAATTGCCTCATATCCGACATTCTTGTAGGCAATGTCATCGATACCGAAAATCATACGGGCGGAAAATTTGTCTCCTGTCGGCTTTGCGGTCTGATATCCGACATAGTCCGCAGAGGCTTCCCGTTTAAGCTGGATCACATATTCACTGTTGGTCTTGACAATCAGGTTTTTCATTTTGGCACTCCAATTGTAGTAACCGTCAAAATACCGTACCGCATAAGATACAACTTTCGTCTGATCAAATTTGGCAATTGAAAAATCAAGCACCTTTTTTCCGTCGATCAACATTTCGCTCCGACCGGATTCTGGCGTGAACACACACTTAATGTTCATCCATTTACCGGTTTCCAGCCGGACATCGGTTTTGCCCGTTTCGTTGGCATTCACATAAATATAGCCCTCGCTGTCAAGACGAAGCGCATTGAACACATAGCTCTTTTCCTTTTCAATGTCCTTATACTGCCAACAAAGGAACGAAAGCGGTCTCTGTTCGGGGGAATACTGTCCATCGCGCACCCCTGTCGGGAACGAATCAAAATAGAAGTCTCCTTCCAAAGAGAAAGTCTTATAATTTCCGAGAATATTGTTGTCATCATAGATATAGAGGGCACCACTCTTATTGTTTGTGTTATACAGATAAGGCGTACCGTCCTCTTCGGTGCCATCCTGCCAGGTTTCGTGCATTCTTTCCACACGATACCCTGCCTCGGCGTCGGTCAAAAGATTCCACTCCAGTTCTGCGGCAGAAACAGGGACGATAACACTCACCACCATCAGTACCGTCAGAAGAGCGAGAAGCAACCTTTTCGGAACATTCCTCATGTTTTTCTTAACTTTCATAGTATTTCCTTTCTTTTTGGGTATTATTTTCATCAAAATAGCGTACAAGACCTATTATATGA
>CAKSSY010000094.1 GCA_934489945.1 uncultured Eubacteriales bacterium | reverse complement strand
AGTAGTTATTATAAACAAAAGCAAGGAATTCCTGAGAGAGTTCGGGTGTAATATCATCCAGCGAGGGATTGACCTTTCCGGTTGCACGGCAGAACCATGTCCAAGCCGTTGCGTAAGAGAAGGCATTGACCGGCTCTCTGCAATCAATGGTCAGATACCGCTTGAGTATATCATCCCCACCGGGAATTTCATTGTCCGATGTATAGCCGAGGAGACCCTTTTCGTTGACATACTTTTCTGCCGTTGCCTTAGCACTGCTATCCACATAATCAAGAAAATCCGGATCAAAGACATTCATCGTATCATTATAGAGGAATTCGGATGATCCGCCCGTAGAAATACTCAGTCCCATCGTTGCCATATAACCGTTAATTCCTCTGAAGCTTGCAACACAGGCAATTCCCTCGTCCATCAAAATGGAATATCCTGTTGCGTTTGAACCAAACACCGAGTTCAGACCGAAATTGTTGCGGAATTCCGACGCCATCGAAGTGAAGAAAATTTCTTCGCTTTCGTATTTCTCAAGTGCAACCGCAGTCTGTTGCTTTGTGGCACCCATCGTCACAGTATTGACGCCCATTGCATAAAACGGATTGCCGATCGGGTCAATAATATACGTTTTTCCGTTGATTTTTTCAGCATGGAAGAATCCGGTTTCCTTCCCCTTAATTCCGGAATTCAGGATACCACCGAACTCATCATACAATGTCTTTTCTGTCGCCTTAAAGCCGGAAAGTGTAGAAAGAAGTCTCACATAGTTGTGATCGTTAACACGAATAAGAGGATTGTAAACCGAATAGTCCCCGTTTGCGCTGTTGTTTTCCACCGCACCGACACCGAGTGCATCATAGGTCTTTTCATAAAGCTTTGCCTTATCGCCGTTGAACCACTCATCCACCAGCTTTTCGGCATAGCCCCAAGGCTCGTAGCCATGATTGTTGAGCTTTCCGAAATCAATCTCATAATTGAGTGTCAGGTCGGTCGGACGAATCACAAGGCGAGGAGCATTCTCTCCATCTCCGTATTCCTTGGTGTAAAAGGTACATTCGCGAGTTTTGTCCAAATTTACATTTTCGATACGGAACGCAATCTCATCATCCTGAATATGCTCTTTGATATATTCGGTAATATCAATTCCGTAACGCGCCGAAGAAGCATAACGCATTTCGCCGATCTTTTGAATTACAGCAGCCGTCGACGCCGCAAGCTCCTTAGTCAGATCTTCTTCTGTCCATTTTGTATCTACGGCAGAAAGGATTGCCAGCACGCCACCGGCTTTTCCTTCTTCCACCGTCGGATTTGCGGTCTTACAGAAGAACTCAAGAGAAACCGATTCTGCAGAAGCCAATGCTGCTCTGACCTTATCCGTAATTTTGAATTTCACATAACCTTGACGGGTATAGTTTGACGTATACGAACCGTCGTTCTTTACGTCAAAAATTTGCTCTGCGCCGTGAATCGATGTATCCGATGCTGCCTGAAATTTACCGCCGACATAGGTATCGTCACATGCGGAAAGCGTATACTCGGAAACGGCTGATCCCTCACCGAAAATCGGATAACCGTTTTCATTATTTCCGGTATAAATGATTTTCTTCGGAGTTCCGTACTTTTTGTTTCCGCCGAGAATCGTCCAGGGACGAATCACGATCAGGGTTTCGGGATAAGTCGTTTCAATATCTTTAATATCAATTGCCGAAAGATACGACACACCGAAATCCGAAGCCTTTACTGTGGTCGTACTGCCGTCGGCGTTCTTTTGATTCAGGCTTTCATAAACCTTTGACGAACGGATTTCTTCCTCTGTTGCAACAAGTGAACCGTTCTTTTCATACATCCGATAAACGGTAAAACCGGTCTCACGATAATTCAAGGTGTCAAGTCCCGAAATCATACGCAAATCAAACTTTCCGTTTTCAATCTTGGAAGTCTGATAAGCAAGATAGTCCGCGCTTCTTTCCTTTACCGTGCCGATCCGATAATCGGAATCGCTCGTCACGGAAATATTCTTGAAAAGAACCGAGTATATGTAACGTGTGTCAAAGAAACGAACACGGGATGTCGCAATGTTCGCAAGTTGCACCATTGACAATCCGTAACTTCCCACGCTCTCATGGTTAATATAGACCTCACACTGTCTTCCTTTGGGGTTGATAATGAAACGAATATTGAACCACTCGCCGAGCGGCAGCTTCGCCGTATCGCTCAGACGCTTGCCCTCCTGTGCGGCTGTGCAAAGATAGCCTTCATCATCCACACGGATAGAACCATACTGCGGATTCCCGCCCTCAGCCGCGGTAATCCATGTCATAAAGGACATCGGATAGCTGCGCGGATTGTCCTTTTCGATTGCCCCTGTCGGAAAGCTCTCGAAATACATATCTGCTTCGATGTAATACACATCGAAAGTTTTCAGGATATTATTGGTGTCTTCAATGAAATACGCACCATTCGTTTGCCGGATTCCGAGACATTTCTGCGAATCCATCTCGTGAAATGCGACAGCACCATTTGCCGTCAATGTATATTGCTGACTGTCGCCGTTATCAAGAATATCTTTCATTTTGGAAAAATCCAATTCCCAAAGAATATCCTCTCCGCGTTCTTCCTCATCATCCAGTGACACTGCACCGACAGGCACGCCGATACAGCCGCACACCATCAAAACAGCCAAAACAATCGTCACAAAAGATGTTATTCTTCTCTTTTTCTTCATGTTTTTTCTTATCCCTTTCCGAGCACACGATGAACGTTGCCCAATAAAATGCTCTTTTATTGTACCATATTTACGTCCAAAAAAAATGAACTTTTTGTTAATTAGTGCAAAGTGTGCAATCATTCTTTCTGTCCGGTCGCAACAATGGATAAAATTCACAATGAACTGTCGAACTCACGGAAAATAACGGAAATCTCTTGACAGCCTTTCCATTATTTCATATAATATATAATTATGAATGACTGTAAATTCTCTCGGAAAGGAACTGTATATGCAGATCAAAGTTGTCAAATTCGGCGGTTCTTCTCTTGCGGATGCCGAACATTTCAGACAGGTCGCAAAAATTATCAAGGCAGATCCGTCCAGACGTTTTGTGGTTCCCTCTGCCCCCGGAAAACGCAACAAGGATGATGTCAAAGTTACGGATATGCTCTACAACTGCTATGAGGCGGCGCGCCGCGGAGAAGACATTGATGCCCTCTTCGCCGAAATTGCAACGCGTTTCAACGGTATCATCGCAGAACTGGGAATGGATTTTAATATTGTCGGTGCTTTGGATTATGTAAAAAATGCCATGCTTCACCATTCCGGTCGCGATTACGCGGCAAGCCGTGGAGAGTACCTCAACGGTCTGATTCTTGCCAAGTATCTCGGATTTGATTTTATCGATGCCGAGAATGTCATTTTCTTCCGCAACGACGGCAGTTTCGATGAAGAAAAAACCAACAACGAAATGCGCGCCGAGCTGAAAAAACACCGCTACGCTGTAATTCCCGGCTTTTATGGTATTATGCCGAACGGCACCATCAAAACCTTTTCCCGCGGCGGCTCGGATATTACGGGAGCAATTGCGGCTCGCGCGGCAGAAGCGGATCTCTACGAAAACTGGACAGACGTTTCTGGCTTCATGATGGCAGATCCGCGCATTGTCCCGAATCCCTGTTCCATCGAAACCATTACCTACCGTGAGCTTCGGGAGCTTTCCTACATGGGAGCCACCGTGCTTCACGATGAGTCAATCTTCCCCGTCCGTTACGCCGGAATCCCCATCAACATCCGCAACACAAACCGCCCCGAGGACGGTGGAACCATGATCGTTCCCGGCACAAATGAGTACGATGCCTCCAAGATCATCACCGGTGTTGCAGGTCGGCGCGGCTATTCGGTCATTAACATTGAAAAGGATATGATGAACGCCGAAATCGGTTTCGGCAGAAAAGTTCTTGAAGTGTTTGAAGACGATGAAATTTCATTTGAGCATCTTCCGTCGGGAATCGACACGATGAGCGTGGTTGTTGAAACAAAAGCGATTGAAGAACACCGCGAACGTTTACTGACCCGCCTGCAGAAAACGGTTCGCCCCGACAGTCTTTCGATTGAGGATGGACTGGCACTCATCGCCGTCGTCGGTCGCGGAATGATTCGCTCCAAAGGTGTTGCAGCCAGAGTTTTTGATGCCATCTCGAACAGCGGTGTCAATATCCGCATGATTGATCAAGGTTCCAGTGAGCTTTCCATTATCGTCGGCGTGGAAGAACACGATTTTGAAAAAACATTGAACGCAATCTACAGCGAGTTTGTACAATAACAAGGAAAAACACCCAAAATACCAACCGAGGTTTTGTGTGCTGTATGAAACAGAAAGGGAACATGCGCCACGCCTTTTACTTCCTTATTATTATAAGGGACAGGGAAAAACTTTGAGTGGTTCTTTGACGCTACATCCTTTTCGACAGAACGGCGTTTGCCGCTTGGCAAACGCCGTTCTGTTCATTCAACCCATATTTTCGGGAAGCTCTTTGCCTGCCAGTATATGAAAGTGCAAATGCTTAACAGACTGTTTAGCGTCTTTACCGTGGTTTGTTATAATTCTGTATCCGCTTTCGGATATTCCTGTTTTTCTTGCTAGTTCAGGTATCTTCGAGAATATATACGCTACAATACCGCAATTTTCATCTGTAATAAAATCGGCGGATTGTATATGTTCTTTCGGAATTACAAGCAAATGCACAGGCGCCATGGGCGCAATATCCTTAAAGCACAGTATTTTATCATCCTCATAAACTATTGACGACGGTATATCACCTTTTATTATTTTGCAAAAAATGCAATCGTTCACAACAATTACCCTCTTCCTTGAAATTCGATATTGCTTCAGCAAAACGGACAAATTTAATGCCTAAATATAACAGCATAAAAACGACACAGTCATTATACTACATTACAAATCAAATGTCAATTTAATTTATCAAGTCTTTTACTTATGTATTTTCATCGGATTTAAACAAATTTTTATGTAATAAAAACC
>CAKSSY010000093.1 GCA_934489945.1 uncultured Eubacteriales bacterium | reverse complement strand
TTGAGAAGCCAAGAGCTGCCCGACATAGTTTTCCGCTCCCACAATCGGCATATTATTATAGGTCAGATTTTCGGGAACTTCCCAATTGTCGATAAGATATGCACCAAGACTGCCGTCCGCAACATTCCCGACCCGCACAGGAAGCGAAGTTTTTCCCTCCAGCTCCGCCACAGCATATGTGATAAAAGCAATTCTTTCTTTTGCCGTGCTGCCATCAACATATAAGGCTTCCGGCTCATAGAAAGAAGTATCCGGAGCTTCCACCGAAACATATGCCTTTTTCACAGGATAAACGGAGACTTCTTCCAGTCTTCCAACCGCAAATACAGAAAACGGCAACACACCGAGCAATAGCATCATGACAAGAATTCCTGCCGCAATCCGCGGCAAAAATCCGAAATTCCGATTGTTCATACCGATTTTTCTCCTTTATTGTCACTAATATGTTTGACCCTTCGGAACGGACTCCAAAATTGACCGAATACGCCCCGTAAAACGCTTTGCGATAATTCTATTCTCCCGTCCGTTACATTCAAGGCAAGGGAGACGAGGAACGCGTTTTCCCTCACAAAACAGATTGCTTTCATTGACGTTGAACTTCCATCCAACGACACGCATCTCCGTTCTGACCGACGAAATAAATCCGTTTTTCCTTGCGCGGAGCGGCTATCGGCAGTTCCCCGTCCGGATAACCCACGATGCAGTTTCCAATTCCGACATACTCTCCCTCCACGCCGAGCGAAGCAAGCCATGAACGCCATTCCGGCAGTTCAAACACCTCTTTTGCCCGATGAATCCAACAACTGCCCAATCCTTTTTCGGTTGCCGCCAACATCAGGTTTTCCATCACAAGACTGCCATCATAAATTGCCGTAAAACAGTCTTTTTTCGCCAGAACAACCAAAACCGCCGGTGCGCCGTAAAACGGATCACAATCCTTTCCCAAAATCCGTGCATTCGCAGCCGAAAGTTTATTCCGCAATGCAAGGTCGGTAACAATAAGAATGATTGGGGTTTGTGTGTTCCTTCCGGACGGTGCATATATTCCCGCCTCGGCAATTTCCGCAAGAATCGCCTCCGGCACCGCGTCCGGTTTATACTGCCGAACACTTCGCCTTTTTTTGATAATATCCATTATGTTTTCCATTTCCAACACCTCCGCAAATTCATACCTATTCCAACAAAAACAGAAAACCCCAGTTGACATATCGCTTTATTATAACATCCGACCAAAAAAATGTCAAGTAGCTCCGCAATGTATTGTTGCTTTTTTATCAAAAAAGTTCATATTGTTATACTAGAATTTCTGAATTGTAGCTTTCTGTAAGTTGTATTTGAAACAAAAACCGCCTATGACGAATGGTCTTCCACTCTGCCATAGGCGGCAATCTGCACATTTTCGGATGGATTTCAGCTTGCCGCATTCCGACGCGTGCATCATCCCTTTATCGGGCACGAGTCTCTAAAAAACGGAACAGCTTTGTAATGTGACTGCAAAGAGTATGCTCCTTGATAGCCAAATTGTCTTGCAATCAGAAACAATGCAATCACATTTTGATTCGGTCCGGAATCATATAAAGTACGCTTTTGACCGTTAACGGCAAGTTCCCGTTTTCGTATGACCCGCAGTAGCAACAAATCGTCCAACACCGTGTTCATTTTTTCGCTTGGAATGTCGCAGACTTTGGAAAGAAACGCACTTTCAAAAATATAATTTTCGTTCTTGTGGTATAACCAAACCAAAGCATTTACGGTATCGGTACGCGACAACGCCTTAAAAATTTTCTGCAATTCCTCTTTTTCGTTCAAAAAATCGCCGAAACCGTCCTCCGACGAGAGAAATATGGAGAAAAAGGGTTCCTTTCCATTTGATACAAGGGTAAATCCATTGTCCTCAAGGATATAAGAGGCGTTTTGCAGATTCCGAATCTCATCGGGATCATACTTTTCCTCCAATACGGAAC
The DNA here is from genome assembly GCA_934489945.1 of uncultured Eubacteriales bacterium. Classification (GTDB taxonomy): domain Bacteria; phylum Bacillota; class Clostridia; order Oscillospirales; family CAG-272; genus RGIG8775. Next base: position 3,111 of record CAKSSY010000093.1, on the reverse strand, counting down.
GACAGTTGAACAAACCACGTTCAATTTGCCAACAAATGTCACGCGCCAGATGAAAACGTTCACTCCCATCCGCATTGTGAAGCAAAGTCATAATCCGGCGCGAAATATCCGACATAAAAACAGAACGATTTCCAAAAAGTTCATCCAAAGAAACTCCGAGTTTATTGGCAAGCGGTACAAGAATCGCTCCATCGGGATAAGTTTCACTGGTTTCCCATTTTGATACCGCCTGTGCAGAAATTCCGAGAGCGACGGCAAGCTGTTCCTGTGTCAAATTTTTTTCAAGACGCAATCTTTTTATATTCTCCGACAAGCTCATGTTACCGCTCCCCTCCGATCATTTTGCATCCGCTGTTAAAATTATAGTCATAAACAGATCTGCCGCACATTCTTTCATAAGCAAGAGAAATTACCGTAAGCATGATGCCGTCGCCGAAACATTCATATACCTCCACATCACCATCTGCAAGATGTGCCATCAAAGAGCTGCACTCTCCCACCGCACAGAAATCCTTGAGAATAACAGAAACCCGTTCCTCCGGCAAACCGGTGTTCGCAGCCACATAATCAGCAGTAAAATTCTTTGTGCAACCGACAGAGTGAATAAAGTAGAGAACCGAGATAACACTCTCATCCGATAAAAAAACAAAAAAACTTACAATCTTTTTTTGTATATCCGGATCGCACATCCATGCAAAATTTTTCTTGTTGCGAAGTAACATGACCGCAAGGTTGATATCCTCGGAGTGTGCTAAAAACCGATAGCATTCGGGAGTTGAAATCTGCGAACGATAAAAGTGAGACACTTCAGCCGGAAATACATTTTCGTTGTCATTGACATCCTCCTTGTGTTTGGCAAACGTGTCATACATGGCGGGAATGATAGATTTTTCGATCTCAAAAGTCTTCAGCACCGCTTCCTTGCGATCAAGCCCGACAAATGCCGAACGGATCGTCTTTGGGGTGTCGAATGATTCCTCCTCCGCCAAACCAAGCAAAGAATCCGTGGTAACATGGAAGTATTTTGAAAGTGCCATAAGCATAGGCAGGTCCGGTGTCGAGACACCGTTTTCCCACTTGGAAACCGTTTTGTTGGAGATCGAAAGACTCTGTGCAACCTCTTCCTGCGTCACTCCTTTTGCGGTGCGAAATTGCACCAAGGTTTCGGCAAATTTACATTCATTCATGGATTTCACCTCATAAAAAGATTCAAATTCCGAAATCTGTAGTCATATTATACAGGAAACCGCCAGTAGAGTCAATGGAGTATTCTTTCATAAAGTCTCCGGAGCGGAGACAAATTCCCATAGCCTGCATATAAAAAATCAAAAAAATCATTTTGGCACTTGCAAATTCAAAAAAATGTGGTATAATGAAATAACATAAAACTTGCTGTGCAAACATTCGCGGCTGTCATCTCTCCGGGTGAAACGCGACGCGGCATTGACGGCTTCGCAAAAATTCCTTTGCGAACAAACATTTTTTCTTCATAGTAGAATAATTTCGGTGAGTAGCTTTACGGCGTAAGTCCAACTGTATTGGACTTACGCCGTTTTTATTTTAAGGAGGATTAAAAATGGAACAGACCCCACATACTCTTGCCGAGGAAAAAATCGGCAAACTGATGAGAAAATATGCAGTACCTTGTGTAATTTCTCTGCTTGTCGGCGCATTGTATAACATAGTCGACCAAATATTTATTGCCAATGCTGCCTATCTCGGTTCATACGGAAATGCCGCCAATACTGTCGTCTTCCCACTGACTGTAATTGCACTCGGAATAGCGGTCATGATAGGTGACGGATGCTGTTCATTTGTCAGTATATCGCTCGGTCAAAAGAATACAGAAAAAGCGGCAAAAAGCGTTGGTGTTTCCGTTTTGCTTTGCCTGTTTTCAAGTTTTGTACTGACAATCGTCTATCTCATCTTTTCGGATCGGATTCTTACGGCATTTGGAGGAAATATCAACGCGGAAACATTCCGTATGTCAAAGGAATACTTTTTTGGGATCAGTATAGGAATTCCGTTTTATATGTTTGGACAGGCTATGAACCCTGTCATCCGCGCCGACGGCAACCCGAAGTTTGCAATGACTTCCACTCTCATCGGTACAATAATAAATATGATTCTCGACCCTGTGTTTATTTTCGGATTTCGGTGGGGAATGATGGGTGCGGCAATTGCAACCGTAATAGGTCAAATTGCGACAGCAATACTTACGGTTTGGTATCTCTGCCGTACACAAACGGTTCGACTCACCAAAAAGGATTTTATTCCCGATTTTAAGATTGCATACAGAACCCTTTCTCTCGGTTTTTGCAGTTTCCTTGCTCAGGTATCACTTGTCACAGCTATGGCAGCAATAAACAACATGACCCGCAAATACGGCGCAATGGACGAAATTTTCGGTCAGGAGCAATACGCTCAAATCCCCATGGCGGTCATTGGAATCGTTATGAAATTCTTTCAGATCGTAATTTCAATTGTTATAGGTATGGCTGCGGGTTGTATTCCGATTGTAGGTTACAATATGGGGGCAAAACGAACAGAAAGAGTAAAAACACTGTTTTCAAAACTGCTTTTGGCAGAAGGTGCCGTCGGAACTGTGGCTCTCATTCTTATAGAAGTATTTCCCCGTACTCTTATATTGCTTTTCGGTGCCAAAAATGAGAGCATCTATTATACGGATTTTGCTATTAAGTCCTTCAGAATATATCTCTGTATGATAATCCTTGCCTGCACAAATAAGGCGACATTTATCTTCTTGCAGGCAATGGGAAAAGCAGTCACTTCAACCGCGCTTTCCATGATACGGGAAATCGTGTTCGGTGTTGGTTTTGCCCTTATACTTCCACGATTTTTCGGACTCGACGGTGTTCTTTATTCCATGCCGGTTTCCGACATTCTCACCGCAATGATATCAATGCTTATCATCATAAGAACATACAAGAAACTGAACAATCTGAAAGAAAGAGAAAAAAACAGCATTCCGGTCCGTCGGTAAACTTATTTCGCGCTTCTTTATGTGTTTCTTTATTTTAAAAGAATATCTTCTTCAATTTTTTGTCTCAACGATTGACAAAGGCGATCAACCGAATGACAAAAATATCC
>CAKSSY010000092.1 GCA_934489945.1 uncultured Eubacteriales bacterium | reverse complement strand
CACCAATCCTGCTTTCCGCATTTCCGTTCTCGCTGCAAGAACATCCAGTCCGACCGAAACGGGTTTCCGCTCTTTCGCGCCAACCGGCAGAATAAGCAATGCCATCAGGCAAATACCCGCAAGTAAGAATCCGATTCTTCCGATTTTCATTGTGATCACACCTTTCTGCCAAACCACCGAACAAAACGGCTACGGCGCGCCGGATTTGCCGCTACAGTCGGCAATGGCAAATATTTTCTGGTTTCAATATATCGCCGGAAGTGTCTTTCTATGACTGGTTTCGTTAAATTTTTGTAAATCCGTCTCCTTCTTTTTTTCAACTCTTGATTTTGGTGGTAATTCATGCTAAAATAAAACAAAAAGGAGGTGCGGAAGTGGACATTATTATCAGTCGTGAACAAAATCACAAAACGGTCGGTCAGGTTTTGCGTGGCGATCTTGCATTTTCGGGAGCAATCATTTCTCTTCTCAAAAAAACACCGGACGGAATTCTTCTCAACGGCTCCCACGCAACTGTCCGAAATGTGGTGGAATTCCGTGACGTTCTGTCACTCCGATACAAAGATGCCGCCTCGGCGGTAAAAGAATCCACCGTTCTTCCTGTCGATATCCCACTTGATATTCTCTATCAGGATGACGACATTATTCTGATTAACAAATCCCATGAACTTTTGACACATCCCGCACATGAACATCAGACCGATACGCTTGCCAACGGTCTTGTCTATCTCGCTGAACGCATTGGTTCGCCCTATATTGTTCGCCCGATCAATCGTCTTGACGTCGGAACAAGCGGACTGGTTCTCGTTGCCAAGAATAAACTCTCTGCCTATCGGCTTTCCGAAGCGATGAAGTCGGGGAAAATTCATAAAAGCTATTTTGCCGTCCTTTGCGGTTCCCCCGCATCGGAAAACGGTGAGTACCGCGACTACATACGCCGTGACACTGCGGGAAAAATGCGACGTGTGCTTTGTTCCGCAGAAGAACAAGATGCCGCTGTTGCCTTGACGCGTTATCGCACCTTGGCATCCAATTCTCTGTTCTCTGCCGTACTTGCCGCTCCGATTACAGGACGGACTCATCAACTTCGCGTTCAGTTTTCGGAACACGGCACTCCTATCTGCGGCGACACGCTGTACGGTTACCCGTTTGAGCTGATCGACAGACAGGCACTCCATGCCATTCGACTTTCCTTCCCACATCCCTCATCCGGAAAAATGCTTCGTTTCACCGCGCCGCTTCCTGCGGATATTTCTTTCCTCTGCTCACAGATATTCGGCACGGTCGATTTTCCGATTTGAAAGCAGGTCAATTATGAATTTAAAGCAAAAATCTACACGGCGTCTGCGTCCCGTAAAAAAGATCCCGGGAAAAGTGCTGTTGCCGCAAGAAAAAATCCCGATTTGGAGTATTGTACTTCTCGGATTCGCCATTTTCTCCTTTCTTCTGCTTCTGATTGCACGCCGGAACTCTGCATTTGCCGATTTTTTTAATCGGAACATCGGTGCTGTAACACGGGCAATTCTTGCCTTCGTTACAAATTTTCTTCCGTTTTCCTTTGCCGAATTTTTGCTTTTGATTCTACCAATCGCTTTGGGCTTTCTGACAGTTTACGCCATTCGTCACAAAACCTCCAGTTGGCGCAGTGTGCTTTCTTACACCGTTTCGTTGCTCTCCGTAGCATCTCTTGTCTTTTCGCTTTTCATCTGGAATTGCGGCATCGGCTATTCCGTTCCCTCTTTGGAGGAAAGGCTCGGACTTTCCAATGAACCGGTATCTGCCAAAGAGCTCGCCGAAACCGCGCGAAAACTGATACAAGATATGAACGACACACTCGATATCGCCAATTATGATACCAACGGAGCTTCCATCATGCCTTACTCGCTTTCCGATATGAGTGACAAACTGATGCAATCTTATCGAAAATGCTCCGAAAAATACAATTTCCTGCAACCGCTTTCTACCAATATAAAACCGGTCATGCTGAGTGTTGTTATGTCTTACACCCATTTTACCGGCTTTTACACCTTTTTCACAGGAGAAGCCAATCTGAATATCGATTTCCCCGATTATACACTTCCCTTTACTGCCGCACATGAATTTGCCCATCAACGGGGAATCGCGCGTGAAAATGAGGCAAATTTTATCGCCTTTCTGATCTGCTCGGAATCAGACGATGTCTATATTCGCTATTGCGCTTATATCAACCTGTTTGAATACGTCAGTTCTGCACTTTGGTCAGCTGACACCGGGGAAGGAAAAGAGCTGTATTACTCCGTCATCTCCCTTTTGGACGACCGCGCAAGAGGCGAAATGAAAGCTTATAACAATTTTTTTGAAAAATACAGCGACTCCGGCATTTCCAATATTACAAGCGCACTCAATGACAGCTTTCTCAAAGCAAACGGAACCCAAGAAGGTAATAAAAGTTACGGACTTGTCGTCAATCTTGCGGTCTCCTATTATAAAACAAGATAACTGTCAACTTCACGTTTTTTTTCGCTATACTGTTAACAGAGGTACTATCCTCTGCGGCAAGATTGACTGCGCCGCCCAAAACGAAAAATAAAAAAATGTCAAAAAATACTTTATTTTCCGCATTTTATGTGGTATACTGTAGTTGGTTTATTCTACAATCTGACTCTGAAAAGGAGTGCCGGAATTGATAGGCAATTTTCAATCGTCCTGTAATACGGACAAAATTATTATAAACGGCAGAAACCGCTTGTTCGGCAATATCGACGTGAGCGGTATGAAAAACGCTGCCCTCCCTATAATCTTTGCTACAATCCTGACAAAAAACAAGTGCGTGATCGAAAACCTGCCGCCTGTCAGCGATGTTACACTCTCCCTCGAAATTCTGAGAGAAATGGGCGCATCGGTTCGTTTTCTTGATCCGACTACGGTCGAAATCAACACTGCTTCCTTTTGTCAAGGTCTTGCTCCCTTTGATCTGGTCAGCAAAATGAGAGGGTCTACATACCTGATCGGTGCTGAACTCGGTCGTTTCGGAAAAGCAAGCGTCAATTATCCGGGCGGATGTGATTTCGGTGTCCGTCCGATCGATCAACACATTAAGGGGTTTGAAGCACTCGGTGCAAAGGTCTGGCGCGAAAACGGATATATTCATGCCGATGCCGGAAACGGACTGGTCGGTAACAGCGTGTATTTCGACGTTACCTCGGTGGGTGCCACAGTCAATGTCATTCTTGCCTCGGTACTGGCGGACGGAATGACAGTAATCGAAAATGCGGCGCGGGAGCCGCACATTGTTGACCTCGCCAACTTCTTCAACACCTGTGGTGCCAACATTACCGGTGCGGGTACCGGTGTAATTAAGATCAGAGGCGTACGGGAACTTCACGGTTGTACGTATACGATCATCCCCGACATGATTGAAGCGGGAACATTTATGGTTGCTGCCGCTACTGTGGGGGGAAGGATCAATGTTACAAACGTGATTCCGAAACACATGGAAACCGTCTCCACCAAACTTATGGAAATGGGTGCTGCAATTGAAGAGCACGACGATTCCATAACCGTCACCTCGGACGGACATCTGAACAGCGTCAACATCAAAACGCTTCCCTATCCCGGATTTCCGACCGATATGCACCCGCAATTCGGCGCGGCTCTTTGCTTTGCAACCGGAACCGGCATGATTACAGAAGGTATTTGGGAAAATCGCTTCCGTTACACCGACGAACTTCGCAAAATGGGTGCCGATATTCTCGTAGAAGGAAAAGCAGCAACTTTTCTTGGCAATTCCCATATGTCGGGCGCAAGGGTAACAGCGGTCGATTTGCGCGGCGGAGCTGCTGTCCTGATTGCGGCACTTGCGGCAGAAGGTGTTTCCGAAATCACGGGAATTGACGTAATCAAGCGCGGTTATTATAATATTGTAGGCAAGTTGAAGGCAATCGGCGCTGACATCCGGGAAGAATGCCAGTTTTTCACCGTAGCAAATATTAATTGAGAAAAAAGGACTGCCTCTGCGGTCCTTTTTCTATGAAAAAGGAGTAATATGAAAACGGTACTGAAGTATATGCGGGCTTACCGAAAAGAAATGATATTAAGCCCCCTTTTCAAATTGCTGGAAGCATTTTTTGAATTGATTGTTCCCCTCGTTGTCACCTCCATTATCGACGACGGCATTAAAGGCGGAAACACCGGGCACATCGTACGCTGTGCGCTCGTCATGGTTGCACTCGGACTTATCGGTCTTCTCTGCTCCGTCACCGCACAATTCTTCGCTGCACGTGCTGCGGTTGGATTTGCCGCCAAGGTGCGGAACGTTCTTTTCCGACACATCGAAACGCTTTCCTACACCGATTTGGATACCATGGGGACCTCTTCGCTTATCACCAACATGACCAATGATGTCAATCAGCTTCAGACCTGCGTCAATCTTGTTCTGCGGCTCTTTTTGCGTTCTCCTGTTGTGGTGTTCGGTGCCATGATTATGGCACTCTCTATTGACGGACGTGCCGCAATTCCCTTCGTTATCGTAATCCCGGCACTTTCGGCAGTAGTATTCGGCATCATGCTTGCCGGAATACCACTTTATAAAAAAGTTCAGAAAAAATTAGACAAACTCCTCGGCATAACCCGTGAAAATCTGAACGGAACTCGTGTCGTCCGTGCATTTAATCTTCAGGACTCCGAAACTGCGCATTTCCGAACCTCCAATGAAGAGCTGACAGCCGCTCAAAAATTTGTCGGCAGAATTTCGGCTCTTATGAACCCTCTTACTTTTGTAATTGTTAATACCGCTGTAATTTTTCTTGTCAGAGGCGGGGCTTTCCGTGTCAACGACGGTGCGATCTCTCAAGGACAACTTATCGCACTCTACAGTTACATGACGCAAATCCTTGTGGAACTGATCAAACTCGCCAACCTCATTATTACCGTCACGAAGGCAGCGGCGTGTGGCAATCGTATTGAAGAGGTTCTCAACACGCAACCATCGTGCGACAGAAGACCGGTTCCGTCCGCTTTTACTCCGAATTCCGAAAGTGCCATTGCTTTTGATCACGTCAATCTCCGTTATCGCGGTGCCGCCGCCGATTCTCTGACAAATATTCATTTTTCAATCGGCAAAGGGCAGATT
>CAKSSY010000091.1 GCA_934489945.1 uncultured Eubacteriales bacterium | reverse complement strand
GATCTCAATACATCACTTGCCGTTACCGCTCTGTATGATGTTCTTAAGGCAGATACTAACGCCGCAACAAAACTGGCATTGATTGCCGAATTTGATAAAGTTCTGACCCTGAATCTCATGGACGCAGCCGAAAAAACACAGCGTCAAAGAGAAGGGACGGATGGCTTAGACGCAGAATTGACAACGTGGATACAGCAAATGATCGAGGAACGCGCTGCTGCCAAAAAAGCAAAAAATTATGCTGAGGCAGACAGAATTCGGGCAGAGCTGACCGAGCGTGGTGTGACGTTGATTGATACAAAAGAAGGAACGCTCTTTGAGATAAAATAACAAGAAAGGTCCCCCTCATGCTTGATTTTCTGAAAAAACATCGTGAAATACTCGCCTATTTGATTGTTGGTGCTATGACAACAGTTGTGGGGTTCGGCACTTACTTTCTGATTCTTTTCTTTGCAAGGCTCGGTGGCGTAGAAGATGGGACAGTTGCATATAATACTATGCGCGGTGTGGCACAAATTACGCAATGGATTCTGTCGGTGTTGTTTGCCTATGTAACAAATAAGAAATGGGTTTTCCGATATGCGGAAGACAAGAACGGAAAGCAAACTGCTGTTAATTTTCTTTCCTTTATTACCTCACGATTGTTTTCGTTGGGTGCAGATTCACTTGTAACATTCGGTACTGTTTGGATTCTTTTGGCAAACGGTTATGTAACACGTGATTTTCATCTTATCATTACGGTTTCACTTTCTCCGGATTTTTGGGGGAAGATTCTTGCTGCTGTGGTCGTGATAATTCTGAATTATATCCTCGGAAAATTTATTGTTTTTCGTAAATCTCATAATTGAAATAAAAAGTCAGGAGGAACAAAAAATGAATCACCTCGCATTGAAAAAAATGGCAATTGCCGCAATTTTACTTGCCTTTATTTTTGCTTTTGCTTTTACGCCGCTCGGATTTATCAAAATCGGTGTTATCGACATTACAACGCTGATGATTCCCGTCGCAATCGGGGCATGTGTCCTCGGATGGAAGTACGGCATGTTTCTCGGTTGTATGTTTGGACTTGTCAGCTATTTGCAGGCACTGTGGGGAATCAGTCCTTTTGGTGAAGTGCTGATGGGAATTGATCCGGTTGCAACCTTTGTGATTTGTTTCATTCCGAGAATTCTGATGGGGCTTTGCACAGCACTGCTGTTTCGTGCAGTTCAGCGAGTGGATAAAACCAAATTTGTCTCGTATATTGTAGGTTCAATTTCGGGAGCACTCTTTAATACTGTATTTTTTGTAACAGCATTTTTGATTTTCTTCCGGAATGCAAATCTTGAAGCATTTTCCATGGATTTGTCCAAAATGAGTATCGGAGCAATTATTGTAGCACTTGTAGCATTGAACGGAGTTTTGGAAATTGTATTTTGCGGACTGGTTGGAACTGCAATAGCAAAACCTTTATCAAAGGTCGTTGACGAGAAAAATAAATACTGAAAAATGCATGAAAAAATTACACCTTAACGCAAGATCGCGGGATGTTGTTTTTCGTTCTTTGGTTGCTTTTGCAATGCTGTTTGGCATTGTGATTTTACAGACATCTTTTTTGCCGGGACTGGATTTATTCGGGGCAATACCCGATCTTGCTCTTGTTTTTGTTGTTGGAATTGCGTTTTTTGATGGGTTTCGAATTGGCATTTTGAATGGCATCGGCGCGGGACTTTTGGTATATTTTCTTGGTGGTATGGGAGCTGCACTTCCGATTTTGTTTTATTCGTTTTGCGGTGGCGGATTCGGACTTGCCTCTGAACGGATTCTTGGTCGCAATTTTCCATCATGGTGTATTTATGCCATTTCCGCAACATTTTTGAAGGCTGTTTGGTCGTTACTGGTTTGTTTTTGGCTGTCTGCCTCACCGCGGCTTGGTGCGGCTTTGACGGAAAGTATTTTGCCTGAGGCAATCGGAACTTTCTTGCTTTTCTTGTTCCTTTGGTATCCCATTAAACGAGTATCAAAACTATTGAAACGCAAGAGTGAGATATCCTAAAAAAGGAGTCACATATGGATAAGAAGAAAAAATTGTATCTCCGTGCGGTAATTCTGCTTGGCTTTTTTGCTTGTGCGTGCCTCTTTTTCATTATTCGACTTGCCTCTTTTCAATTTGCCGGAAGTAATGGCGAAGCCCATCGGGAATATGATGTCAAAAGTTTTACATATACCGTTACAATCCCGGCACTTCGCGGGGATATATGCGATCGGAACGGAAAGATTATCACCACAACGAAACAAGCATATGCATTGGCGTTTGATTACTGGTCGATGCCGGCTGATCAAAGTGAGGCCAATCGTTCTATTTTGATTGCCATTGAGTCTCTTGGCGCGACCGGAGCGTCGGATAAACGAACGACGGATTATTTTCCGTTTGAAGGAACCTATCCCGATCTGCACTGGAAACCCGAAGCCAAAGAAGAGGGAACAACCTTGAATTCGCGTTTGAAACGTGTAATAAAACGTCGTGAATTTAAGCAGGACATGACCGATGATGAAATGGTACGCTGGTATACCAAAAAATTCGGAATGGTAGATAGTCGTGGGGAGCCTCGCTTTACTCCGGAAGAAATAACCGAACTGATTCGTGTACGTTATAACATGGACGCAACCGATTTTGGTACATTTGTGCAATACCATCTTGCCGACAATGTCTCAATTGATACGGTCACATATGTGACCGAACGGAATGCACTGGGGATGGTTTTTCCACGGAGCAGTGAACGTCAGTATAACTACCCGGGATATCTCTCTCATATTCTCGGTAACATCGGCAAGATAACTCCTGATACCGTTGATTATTACGCTGAACTTGGATATCCGAATGATGCCATTGTCGGCACATCAGGGATTGAAAAATTGTTTGAAGCAGAACTTCACGGCACAGATGGCGAACGAACAGTTGTGGAGGACAAAAATGGCTATATTATTGATAGCTATATATCCAAAGAACCGATTGCCGGAAAGGACGTTTGGCTGTCCATCGACATAGATCTGCAAGTGACAGCGGAAGATGCCCTTGCAGAATATGTCGAGAAATATTCGGAGAATGAATCCGCAGGCGGTGCTTTTGTGGCTATCGACCCGAAAACAAACGGGGTTTTAGTCATGGCATCTTATCCAACATATGATTTGACCACCTTTGGCACGGAATATAACAATCTTTTAACAAACCCTGCTCACCCTTTGTTGAACCGATCTTTGAACGGTCTTTATACTCCCGGTTCCACTTTCAAACTTGGAACTGCGGCGGCAGCACTTGAGGAGGGAGTTATCAATACTTTCGGAGAGGTAAATTGCATTGGTTATTATACTTTGTATAATTATACTATGAAATGTTGGGTCTATCCGGAAGCTCACGGTCACCAAAATGTGGTAGAGGCAATTACGCATTCGTGTAATGTTTTTTTCGCTGAAATGGGCAATCGCCTTGGAATTGAAAAAATGAATCGCTATTCAAAGGCGTTCGGATTGGGAGAATCTACCGGCATTGAATTGGCTGAATCTACCGGCAATCTTGCCGGCGAAGCAAGTCGTCTTGCAAATGGTGGCTCCGCATGGTATCCTGCTGATACCGTAATGGCGGCAATCGGTCAGTCGGATAACCGTTTCACGCCACTCCAAATTTGTAATTATGTTACTACACTTTTGAGAGGCGGAAACCGTTATCGGGTTCATATTTTGGATTCTATTCGTGAATACTATACCGATGAAATTGTTCGGAGTTACACACCGGAACTTGTAAGTGAATTTTCGGTCAGTCAAAAGACGCTTGCGGCAATCATGGATGGAATGAAACACATGGTTAGTGAAAGTGCTACCGCAACCAATTTTATGAAGGATATTCCGGTTACCGTTGGCGGAAAAACCGGTACAGCGGAGGTCGGAACTGACAACGATAACGGATTGTTTGTCTGTGCAGCTCCTTATAATAATCCGGACATTGTTTCCGCCTGTGTCATCGAGGGATCGAATACCGGTCGATATTCCGAGGGAGTTGCCGCAGCGGTTCTGAAGGCATTTTACGGTGTTTCGGAAAACGAATGAAAGGAGTATAATATGTCAAAAAATTACACTTTTTATCGCAACAATTTTCCATCTTCCGATGGTCTTAACCGGATTGCCTGTTATTTCTATATTCCGATCAAGAGTGCCCCACGAGCTGTTCTCCAAATCAGCCATGGAATGTGTGAATATCTAAGAAGATACGAACCGTTTGCCGATTATCTTTGTGACAAAGGGTATATTGTATGCGGAAATGACCATCTTGGACATGGAGATACTGCAACCAGTGTGGAAGATCTCGGCTTTACTGCCAAGGGAGGCGGTGCTGAGTTTATGGTCGACGATGTTTATACGCTAACACAAAAACTCCGAACTGATTTTGAAGGACTTCCTATTGTTCTGTTAGGACATAGCATGGGATCCTTTATCGCACGAAGATATTTGGAAAAATACCCAAATGCTGTGGATGCAGCGATTCTCAGCGGAACCGGTGGTCCCAATAACCCGACTGGATTCGGAAAGGCACTTACCCGCTTTTTGATGCTGTTTTATGGAGAGCGACATCGCAGTGATTTTATCCAAAAGGTAGCTATGGGAAGCTATAACGACCATTTTCGTGAAGAAAATTCCTCGTTTTCATGGGTTACACGTGATCGAAATATTACAAACGCCTATGCAAACGATCCTTTTTGTAATTTTACCTTTACACTTCGTGGATATTATGATTTGTTTTATCTTCTCGGAAAAGTATCTGATAGAAACTGGGCAGGAAAGTTAAAACGTGATCTTCCGATTCTGATGGTCAGCGGCGATCAGGATCCGGTCGGCAATTACGGAAAAGGAGTAATTGCGATTTATAACCGATTGATATCCTCCGGTATGACAGATGTCACATTGAAACTCTATCCGGGGGCTCGTCATGAGATGCTCAATGAGATCAATCAATCCGAAGTTTTTGATGACATTGCAGAATGGTTGGACTTGAAAATCAGATCATGAGGTACTGTCAATAGTTTTTCGCAAAAACGTCTCTGCAAAAATGAAGTTTTGCGCCGGGAAGTCCGGCGAGGGGCTGC
>CAKSSY010000090.1 GCA_934489945.1 uncultured Eubacteriales bacterium | reverse complement strand
GAAGGACAGCACTTTCTGCAATCCCTCTCCAAAACTGGAAATAGGCATATACGCACCGCAGATGAACCCATAGCCCGAACTGACGATGGTGCCAACCGCAGACCCCTGTCCGTTAGTAGAGAGATTGCAGTTAATAACGGAGGACAGTGCCGTACCGAACAGCACCAAAATCAAAACATCCAGACACAATAAAAGCACATCTGCCACTGTCAAATACCAACCGGTCATAGAAAGATAGACGAGGCACCCTCCCAATGCCGTAAAGCAAATCAGCATAGTAGACAACGCACTTGCCGCAAAATAACTGAGAGCCAACGTGGATTTCTTTACAGGACTCATTGTCAGATCACGCTTAGCTCCGCTGATCTTATCCTGAACCATCAACAGATTGGAACAGAATGCCACCGTTACACAACATACAGCCAGCAAAGAAGAAATCAATTGACCTCCTACCGTGCCTTTGATGAGAGCTTCATCCACAACGAATCCGGCGGGCATAGCAGATACAAACGAATCTTTATATACCTTTGCCAGAAAAGTAGCATACAGCACCAACAGAATGACCGGTGTTATCAGAGAAGTAAAGAACATCCCCTTGTCCTTGAAGAATAATTTGCAATTTCGTTTTATCAGTGCGCCGAGTCCTGTCATTTTGCATCGCCTCCATTCAGTTTTTTGCCTGTCACCGCCAAAAATACATCATCCATTTTCCCTTTGATAATCTCATAGTCCGTAAAAAGCGCGGGATTTTCCAAAATCAACTTTGTCGCCTCTTTAGTGTTTGCCACCTCAATGCGCCATCCGTCCCGCACAGGAGTATAGGTACGCCCCAAGGCTTTGACGGCGGATTCCTCCGCTCCGTAGAGCGTCACAAAATCACCGGCATAGGTGTTTTTTAAGGTCAACGGCGTTCCTTCCCCTACAATTTTTCCACTATCCAATATGATCACATAGTCGGCATCCGCCGCCTCTTCCATGTAGTGCGTAGTCAGAAACACCGTCAGCCCTTCTTTTTTACGCAGATCCGTGACAACATCCCATAGAAGTTTTCTTGTCTGAGGGTCAAGTCCGGTCGTCGGCTCGTCGAAGATCAGAATTTTCGGATGATGGAGCAGAGCTCTTGCAATGTCGATGCGTCTGCGCTGACCGCCGGAGAGTTTTCCTACCGGACGATTCAATATATTCTCAAAGTTCAAAAGCTCCGCAAGTTCCGATAAACGTCGCGCAAATCCGATCCCTTTGATGCCATACAGGGCAGCGCGACTTTGCAGATTATCCCGGACACTCAGGGCTCCGTCCAGCACGGAATTCTGAAATACCACACCAAGCTCCCGTTTGATATGATCGGGGTTATGATCGAGGTCTGCACCGTCGATCTCCACGGTGCCGCTGTCTTTGGAAAGCTGACCGCACATAATGTTGATGGTGGTGGATTTGCCTGCGCCATTGATGCCGAGAAAGGCAAACAATTCACTTTCTTTCACGCAGAAACTCAGATCCTGCACCGCCTTTACCTCCCCGAAACTTTTGCTCAGGTGATTGATTTTGATAATATCGTTCATTCTAACCTTGATTCCTCTCTTTCTCAAAAGAAATTTTTCGGAGTATAAAATTATCCATCCTTTATAACGACGTTCCTTGTTTTCGTTTTCTTCATCTGATTTTTTCAGAATAAAGCACTTGTCCCATATATTTTGAAAAACTGCCGTAGGTGCCGCTCAATCAGCCCTATCACTTCATCCTCGCGCTCGGGTTCACGGTCGCAAAGATTGATCCAGACCGAGATGGGGAGACAAAGTTGTGCTGCCATGCTCTCGGGATCATTTGAGATCAGTTTTCCCTGACGAATCAAAAACCTGATGAGCCCTGTAAAATGGTGCATGACATCCGTATAGTTTTGCTTGGTTTGAAGCTCTTTCAGCTTTGGATTCTGAAACTGTTCAATGGTCAGCATCTTGCGGGATTTACTGATCTGCGGATCATGCAGGATATAGTGTACCTGTCCCAGAATTCTCTGTGCTACAATGTCGGGGGTAATATCCCGGTTATCCTTTGTAAAAGCGGGATCCTCCCAATCTGCACGTGCAAAGACAGAACGCCTGTTATACTTCTCCAAGCCATCCTGTATCAGTGCGTCAAGAATCTCCTGTTTGCCTGCAAAATGGCTGTAAAGCGACGCCTTGCGGATTCCGACAGCCTCGGCAATCTGAGAAACGGAAGTCGCTTCATATCCCTGCGTCGAAAACAAATCCAATGCCGCATTCAATATTTCCTGCTTTGTGTTTCCCTTTTCCATCGCATGATCTCCTAAAACGTTTTTAGTATCACTTACTTATATAGTATAACTACCTATCGGTCGGTTGTCAATGGAAGTTTGAGAAATTACTGATAAAAAATCGTTTCCCTGCCCTCCTTCTTTGCAATCTTTGCGACAACCGCACCTACTTGCAGCACGCGCCTTCCTTCGTATAAGATTTTTTGTTTTTCGGAATACTGATTCTATGTCATATTACAATTATCACGCCACAGCCAAGCGACTCATCCGCGAAGGGAAACTGATCCGGTGGTATATTACGGACCGCTACCACGCCATTACCCCTGCACTCGTTCTCGTTTTTGACGATGACCGTCATCCGGTAATGCCAATTCGTGAGTACCGGTGGGAAGAATATTTTTTGCTTCTGCAGAAACTATGAGCCAAAATCATACCATAATTTTTTTGTATTCTGTCGGTTTATAACCCGTCAACCGTTTGAATTGCTTGGCAAAATGATGGGAATCTGTAAATCCGAGCCGAACCGCAACTTCCTCTATGCTATCGGTCTTCATTTTTAACATAATCATGGCAAGACGAATTTTGGATTGTAAAATATACTGATGCGGCGTTATCTGATATGTCTTCCTGAAAACACGTATGATATGCTCACCGGAAAACGAAAATTTTTTTGCAATATCCGAAATACGAAGATTTTCCGTGATGTGGCAGTCGATATATAGGCGTATCTGTTCAATGGTACTTGTCACCTCATTGATCAGTTGCCTATTTTCAGACAAAAACTGAACAAGTTGCAGGAAAAGTCGTGAGGTAAGATTTTTATATTCTGCAGCATCCCGCAACCGACGGGATTCTTCATATATCTCCGAAAAAATACCATAGGTGTTCACATTCCTGAAAACAACGGTATGATTCAGGTTATATATGTCAAGAAGCGTTTTCCCGAGTACGCCTTTATAATTAAACCATATTCTTTCAAATTGATTGTCGGGGTTGGAGTAATAAATCTGATTACTTCCCTCCGGCAACAAAAAGGTGTCTCCTGCACTTACCGTGTATATCCTGTCATCACATAAAATAACCCCGCTTCCCGATATGACATACTGCACACAACCGACGGGCGAGTTCATTCGCAGTTGATAACAGGGGGTATTGCGAAAGGTTTTTCCGTATTCCGTAATATAGAACGGGTACGTATTGTCCGTTTGGGGCGCATAATATTTCTCGGTGCCCTCCGGTGTTTCCAATTCAATAATATTCATGTCCGATTTTCTTCTCTTTTCCGATCTGTTTTTGTGCTGTGATAAATGTATTATGTAAAAATGCAACAACCGCAAATGGGTACAGCAAAAAATGTTTTTTTCAGTATAACACACTTTCCGAATAAAGTCAATTTTTTACACTTATTTCCTTAAAATGTGTCGATATTTTTTATTGAAAAGTCAATTATTGTTTTGATATAATATAGTCAGAGAGAATCGATAAACAAACCGGATGACAAATCCTGCTTTGGAGGAAGAATATTATGAAAATAACCGGACTTGAGGTCATAAAAGTAAAACCAAGATGGATGTTTTTGAAAATGTATACCGATACCGATATTTTCGGCTTGGGAGAACCGGTTTTGGAGGGACATTGCACCTCGGTTGAGGCGGTTATCAGAGAATTTGAGGAGTATCTGATCGGCAAGGACCCGATGCAAATCGAGCATCATATACAGGCATTGTATCGCGGCGGTTTTTATCGCGGTGGTCCTTTGATGCTTTCGGCAATCAGCGGCATTGAACAGGCAATGTGGGATATCAAGGGAAAATACTACAACTGCCCGGTATATGAAATGTTGGGCGGAAAATGCAGAGACAAAATCCGGATGTATACTCATATAAAAAGAACGGCAGTCATCGGGGACTTTTCCATCGAAGAGATGTTGGAAATTGCCGATCAAAGACTGCGTGAAGGATACACTGCTCTGAAATACTCCATTATTCCGCCGATAAAAGCGGTAGAAAATCCCGAAAATCTGGAAAAACATATAGAGCGTTTTGCCAAGGTCCGCGAAAGAATCGGAAACGGTGTAGATCTGGCTATTGATTTCCACGGACGCGTATCCCCCGCTGTTGCCAATATCCTGATTGAAAGACTGAAACCATATACGCCTATGTTCATTGAAGAACCTTGTCTGCCGGAAAATGTTGACTGTATGGTTAACATTGCACATAAAACAACCGTCCCTATCGCCGCCGGAGAGAGGCTTTTCGGAAAATGGCAATACAGAGAACTCATTGAAAAACAGGCTGTCAGCATCATTCAACCGGACATCTGTCACGTTGGAGGAATCTACGAGGGAAGAAAATTGGCGGCAATGGCAGAAATGTATTACAGTTCCGTCGCTCCTCACAATCCTTTGGGTCCGATTTCTCTTGCGGCTTGTATCCAGCTTGACACTTGTATTCCGAATTTTCTTGTACAGGAGCATCCCGGAAATCCGGACAAGTCGGATTTGGGAGTCGGTTATATCAAAGAACCATTTGTAATCCGTGACGGATACATCGACGTTCCAACCAAACCGGGACTTGGAATTGAGCTTGATGAAAAGGCATTGCAAGACAAGCTATACGACGGAAAATGGACAACCCCCCGTCAATATTATGAAGACGGCAGTAATGCCGATTGGTAATTTATCGTCTATATCAAACGCTCCGCGGAATCTTATGATTCCGCGGAGCGTTTGATATAGAAAAACTGATACAATGTCATGATCGGGTTGCGTATTCCTTAGCCGACTTGCCGTAAAAATACGTCGTCTTGGCAAGTTCCGCCATGGTGGCATTGGTACTGTTCTGCATCCGGTAAGCATAAGCGTTGACGCTGTAGGTCAGGGACTG
>CAKSSY010000089.1 GCA_934489945.1 uncultured Eubacteriales bacterium | reverse complement strand
GCGAGAGAGAACGGGGGGAACGAAAGCGGAGGGAACCCTTTTCGGGAAAAGGGCTTCCCTCCGCTCCGTTTCCGCGTGGACGCGGAAACGTTCACACCACCTTCCCCAAAGCTCTTGAACAAATGGAAAAGACACATCGCCGTAATGCCAAACAAATCGGCGAGATCGCAATAAAAGTTTTTGCGCCGCTTTCAGGAGAAAGCGGCGCAGTGGAACGTAAGTGTTTTAAAGCATTTTCTTAATGTCGTCCAAGGCGGTGTGTATATTGTCGAGTTGCTTTTTTATATCGCTTGTGTCGGTGATGTTAATGTTGGCTCTGCCGACAAGATAGTCAATGCTGACATCGAAAAAGTCCGCAAGACGGATAAGCGCATAGCTGTCCGGTAAGGTCTTGCCTGTTTCGTAATTCGATAAGGTCTTCTGGTCTATTCCCGTCACCTTTGAAACGTCCGTTTGCCGAAGGTCGCGATCCTCTCGCAGATCTCTTATCCTGCTTCTGTATTTCTCCATGCGCTTCTCCAAGTAAAATTTTTGTTTTTTCGTCTCATTATACTATTTTTTTACTAAAGCTCTCTTGACAAACTAATAAATTGCCTATATAATTTATTTGTACTAATATATTAGTAAGGCTTGTTTAAGGAGACATTTCTATGGCAATAGAGTATAAAACACTGGAAGTCGCAAACAGCGCAGAAATCGCAACCATTGAATTGTGGTCGAAATTCGGTTGGAGACTTAAGAGTTCCCAGCGTATTTACAACAAGGATACCCATTTTGAATCCCGTAGCGACGGAACCTATTCGGTGACGGAAACCATAAACTTTACAAAACTTATGTTGGAACGTGATAAGGACATGCCACATTATTCGGAGCTTTGTGAGTCAGAGAGAAAATATGTCGCTCTTATGTCTCAGACCCCCGTGAAAAATCACGGACAAAGACCTTCCAAAACTACGCATGAGCATTGTATCTTTGGGAACCGGACTTCCCTCCGCTTCGTTTGGGGAGAACGGTCAGGAACTTTTTGAAAAAAGTTCCCGACACCCTCAAAAACTTTTGAAACAAAGGAAAAGACGCGTCGCCGTGATGCAAAACAAAATGGCGAGACCGATATAAAAGTTTCGCCGTTTCGTTTTGCGTCAGGGTTTCATTTGCCGGAGCGCGGCAATGGCATCTTTCAGCCCGCCGACGGCATCGACAATGCCGCACTCTACCGCTTCCTCGCCCGTGAGGATGGTTCCGACATCGTTTGCCATATCGTCGGAATTCATCATCAGCTCATGCAGTTTCTCCGGTGTCGCGTGAGAGTGTTCACAGATGAATCTGGTAATTCGTCTCTGCATTTCCCGAAAATGATTGAAGGTCTGTGGCACGCCGATTACGAGTCCGTTGATCCGCACGGGATGCACCGTCATGGTGGCGGACGGTACGATAAACGATTTTTTCGCCGCGACAGCCAGCGGAATCCCGATGGAGTGTCCGCCCCCCAACACCAACGATACGGTCGGTTTGCTCATCGACGCGATCATTTCGGCAATTGCCAGTCCCGCTTCCACATCTCCGCCCATGGTGTTGAGCAGAATCAACAGTCCGTCTATTTCGTCGCTCTCTTCCACCATCATCAGAAGCGGAATGATGTGCTCGTATTTTGTGGCTTTTTGATTGTCTCCGAGGATGTAGTGCCCCTCTACCTGCCCGATGATCGAGATACAGTGCAGGGTGCTGCGTGAATTTTTGGTTACAATATCACCGGTTTCGGTGAGATTCTCCCGGGCGGCATCCTTGTCCTTCTTTTCGTTGTTTTCCGACATCTGGTATCATCTCCTTGCTTTTGGTCTATTTTTTCCCGATTTTCCGCATTTTATACGAGATACGGAATTTCCCGGACGGTCAATTGACCTCTTTCACAGGGCTTGTTGGACGATTTTTGTTCATAAAAAGTTAACGAATTGTTTGATACACCGTTATCGGAACGGCAATTTGCGTGTTGATTTTTCGGCAAAATCCTGTTACAATGGACAGGAAAGAAAACGAACGGAGGTTTGTTATGATCACAGTCAAAAAAGAGGGTTTTGTGTTTCGGAACGGTGGCGAAACCGTCCGCGTTGAGGCGTGGGGAGAGAACGGTCTGCGCGTCCGCGCCACGAAAAAACAGACGTTTTCGGACACTGTGGGAGCTTTGGAGTGGAAGGGTGAGACCCCTTGCGTCAAGGTGGAGGAGCGGAACGGTGGTGCCTCTGTCACAAACGGCAGTCTCCGCGCCGAGATTTCGGATGCGGGCAAGCTCACCTTTTTCCGCGGCGACAAGCGGATTCTGGAGGAATTCTATCGGATCAAAACCGTTCCGACCGACGCGATCAACGCTCTGTTCATGGCGGCTCGCGAATACTACGGGGTGAACCGCGGGGCTTGGGAGCTGACGCTTCGCTTTGAGAGCAACGACGGTGAGAAGATCTTCGGCATGGGACAGTATCAGCAGCCCTATCTTGACCTTGCGGGTTGCACGCTGGAGCTGAAACAGAGGAACGGACAGATCTCCGTCCCGTTCTTCCTTTCGAGTCTCGGATACGGCTTTCTGTGGAACACGCCTGCTGTCGGCAGAGTGACCTTCGGCAAGAATCTGACCGAGTGGCATTTCGACCTTGAGGACGAAATTGACTACTATCTCTGCGTCGGTGAAACGCCTGCTGAGATTTTGTCAACCTACACGGCAGCGGTCGGACGTGCCCCCGAGATGCCGCGCGATCTGTTGGGACTCTGGCAGTGCAAGCTGCGTTATCGCACCGAGGAGGAGGTTCTCCGTGTGGCGGAGGGCTATAAGGAACGCGGAATTCCGCTTGATGTGATTGTGATTGACTATCTGCACTGGCCCGCGTTCGGCGACTGGAAACTTGACCCCGCCTGTTTCCCGAATCCTGCGGAGATGACGAAAAAACTGCTCGCCATGGGCGTAAAACCGATGGTCTCGGTCTGGCCGGCGGTCGAGAGAAGGAGCAAAAACTACGGGGTCATGGCAAAAGAGGGATATTTTGTCGACACGGACCGCGGTCTGCCGATTCACACCGATTTCTACAATCTGACCTATTTTGACGCGACAAACCCGGATGCCTGCGATTTCGTGTTCGACCGTCTGAAAGAGGGGTATATCCAAAACGGAATCCGCCATTTCTGGCTTGACTGTGCCGAACCCGAATTTCGCGGCTATCATCTGGACAACTACCGCTATGCTGCGGGTGATGCGCTCAAGGTTGCGAATCTCTATCCGAAATGCTACACCAAGATGGTTTGGGACGGCTTGAAAAAGGAGAGCGACGAGCCGGTCGTCAGTCTTGTGCGGAGTGCGTGGACGGGTAGCCAGAAATACGGCGCGCTTGTCTGGTCGGGCGACGTGGAGTCCACGTTCGTTTCGCTTCGCAATCAGGTACAGGCGGGAATCAGCATGGGAATCTGCGGTTTTCCGTGGTGGACAACCGACACGGGCGGATTCGTGCACGGAGATGTCGACAGTCCCGCGTTCCGCGAGCTTTTGGTGCGTTGGTTTGAGTATTCGGTCTTTTGCCCGATTCTCCGGCTTCACGGCGACCGGATGTCGTCGTCGCACGTCCCGGACGGCAAGCCCTTCAACCCCGACAACGAGCTTTGGAGCTACGGAGAGGATGTTTTGGAAATTCTTCGCCGCTATGTCGATCTGCGCGAGTCGATGCGCGACTATATCGATAGGTTGATGAAGGAGGCGAGCCGCACCGGTGCGCCGCTCATCCGCGCGATGTTCTATGAATTTCCGGACGACAGCGAGTGCTGGGAACTTGCCGATCAGTATATGTTCGGCGATCGTTATCTTGTGGCTCCGGTACTGGAGGCGGGCGCAACCGAGCGTCGTGTTTATCTGCCGCGTGGCAGCTGGAAGATGATGGGCGGCGACGTATGGCAGGGCGGCTCTTATGTTACGGTTCCGGCACCGCTGGATGTGATTCCGGTCTTTGAAAGAGTTTAAAGAGAATTGACAAAACCGCAAAAAAGGGGTATACTGTAGTTATAGAAAAGTTGCGGAGGTGTCGCTATGGAATCGATGGAAAAACTCTATGCACAACTGGATGATCTGCTGAAGGAAAAGAAACACAGGGAGTTTTCCGAGCTTGCCTCCGATATCAGCCCCGTCGATCTTGCGGACTTTCTTTCCGGACTTGAGGACGAAGAATTGGTCACGGCGTTCCGCCTCCTGAAGAAGGATGCGGCGGCGGACACCTTTGCCGAACTGGATCCGGATGTTCAGGAAAAGATTATTCTGACTACGACCGATACACGGTTGGCACAGATTCTTGACGATCTTTCGATCGACGATGCCGTAGACTGTTTGCAAGAGCTTCCCGCCAGCATGGTCAAGCGGATTCTGCGGGTGGCAAAGCCCGAAACGCGCGCGCAGATCAATAAGTTTTTAAGCTATCCCGAGGACTCTGCCGGCAGTATCATGACTGCCGAATTTCTGAGTGTGAGGGAGAATTTCACGGTGGCACAGGCGGTCGAACACATCCGCGGAACCGGTATCAACAAGGAGACGGTTTATGTGGCGTATATCACCGACGACAAATCGATGCTCCGCGGGCTTGTTTCACTTCGGAATCTGCTGTTTGCCGATGCCGGCAGTGTCATTCGCGACATTATGACCACCGACGTGGTGTCCGCTGTTACCACCGACGACAAGGAGACCGTCGCGGCAACCATTTCGCGTTACGACTTTCTCGCGCTTCCCATCGTGGACAGAGAGGGGCGACTTGTGGGCATTGTCACAGTCGACGATGCACTCGACGTTCTGGAAGATGAGGCGACCGAGGATATGGAAGTAATGGCTGCCATTTCGCCGTCGGACAAGCCCTATCTTAAGACTTCCGTGTGGGACATCTGGAAAAAGCGCGTTCCGTGGTTGCTTTTGCTGATGGTGTCGGCGACCTTTACCGGCAGTATCATTTCGCACTACGAGGCGGCGTTGGGAGCGTATGTCGTTCTGACATCGTTTATTCCGATGTTGATGGATTCGGGCGGAAACGCGGGCGGGCAGGCATCGGTCACGATTATCCGCGGACTGTCGCTCGGGGAAATTTCGCTGAAGAATATTTTTCGCGTGATGCTCAAGGAGTTGCGCGTTGCCGCGCTTTGCGGTGGAACGCTTTGCGTTGTCAACTTCTTCAAGGTGATGCTTTTGGATTTTCGTTGTGTGTTCACGGCGCAGAATCTTCTCGTTGCCGCGATTGTCAGTGCAACGCTGTTCTGCACCATTTTGGTGGCGAATCTTATCGGCTCGTCACTTCCCATTCTTGCCAAACGTCTCGGTTTTGACCCTGCCGTTATGGCAAGCCCGTTTATTACGACGGTTGTCGATGCGGTTTCGCTTATTATCTATTTCCGTTTTGCCTCGGCTTTGCTCGGAATCTGACGGGAGAACGGGGGGGAACGAAAGCGGAGGGAACCCTTTTCGGGAAAAGGGCTTCCCTCCGCTCCGTTTCCGCGTACACGCGGAAAC
>CAKSSY010000088.1 GCA_934489945.1 uncultured Eubacteriales bacterium | reverse complement strand
ATATTATGCTTCCGAAAAAAGACGGTTGGCAGGTTTGTCGTGAAATTCGTGAAACCTCCGCCAAACCCGTTATTATGATTACCGCCAAAGGGGAAGTTTTTGACAAGGTTCTGGGACTGGAATTGGGTGCGGATGATTTTGTTGTAAAACCCTTTGACATGAAGGAACTTTCTGCTCGCGTAAAAGCGGTTCTTCGCCGCTCCCAGGCTCGCTCAAATCACGATGACGATGAGGTCATTAAGTTTGACAACATTGAAATCAGCCTTCAAAAATATGAGTTAAAGCTCCGGGGAAAATCGGTCGATATTCCGCCGAAAGAACTGGAACTTCTGTATTTCCTTGCTTCAAACTACAATCGGGTCTTTACTCGCGATCAGCTTTTGGACAAGGTTTGGGGGTTTGATTATCTCGGCGACTCCAGAACTGTAGATGTTCACGTGAAACGGTTGCGTGAAAAATTGGAAGGGGTTTCCGACAAATGGATTCTCAAAACAGTATGGGGCGTCGGTTATAAATTTGAATTGTTGAACTGATCGGCTTCTTCAGCGGATAAAAACATATTGCTTGACAAACGATAAAGGATGAGGTATGTTCAAAAGCGTTTTTGCAAAATATATTACGGCATTTATTTTGATTCTTGTTATCAGTTTCTGTATGATGCTGTCTATTATCGTCTCCCTTGTCAACAACTACTCGATCAATATCCGCTCCGAAATTGTCAAAAGTGCGGCACGATCTGCAGAGTCTTATCTGGCTTTGCGTTTTGAACAGTCCGAATTTCATAACTTCCGGGATTTTGTCTCGGACAACAGAAACGACGTTTTTGATCTTGTTAATTCTGTCGCCATCAACTGTGACGGTCTTTCCGTCATGCTTGCCGACAGCAACGGCAACTTTATTCTCTATGCACATCCAGATGAGTCCGATTATTTCCATACGACGGTTTCCCTTCCGCAAAATATGATAGACAATCTGAGTGCCAACAAGGATGCCCAACTTCTCGGTACACTGTCTGGGCTCTTTGATTCGGTATACATTTCCTATGCCACGCCGGTTCTTGATGAAAACGGGATATACTGCGGTTCTGTTATCGCAAGCACTTCGGGAAATTCGGTTGTAATGCTTCTTGACAGAATGATCAAAACCATTGTTGTCTCGTCCATTTGGGTCATGATTGCCACACTGATTGCCGTATACTTTATCACCGAGATGGTAACAGGTCCGCTTCGGGAAATGAGCAAGGCAGCTAAAAGTTTTGCCATCGGAAACTTTGATGTTCGCGTACCCGTTCGCGGAAACGACGAGGTCGCAGAACTTGCTACTGCTTTTAACAACATGGCAACCTCTCTTGCCAATTTTGAGAACACACGAAACACCTTTATGGCAAACGTGGCACACGATCTGAGAACTCCAATGACAACAATCTCCGGATTCATCGACAACATTTTAATCGGTGCTATCCCCAAAGACAAAGAAAAACACTATCTCGGTGTGATTAAAGAGGAAGTCAAACGACTTTCACGATTGGTTTCTTCTCTCTTGGATATTACAAGACTTCAAGCGGGTGACAGAAAACTCACCATGATTGATTTCGATATTTGTGAACTCGCACGGTTAATTCTGATTTCTTTTGAGCAGAAAATTGACCTGAAAAATCTGGATGTCTCTTTTGAGTGTGAAAACGACAGAATGTTGGTGCATGCAGATCGGGACGCGATTTATCAGATTCTATACAACATTTGTGATAATGGTGTAAAGTTTGCTGCCGAGAACGGAAAATTCCGCATCAGTATCCGGACACATGAGAAAAAGAAAATTCTTGTCAGCATCTATAACAGCGGCATAGGCATTGCTCCCGATGACATTCCCAACGTGTTTGAACGATTTTACAAAGCCGACAAAAGCCGCGGCATAGACAAAAACGGTGTTGGACTTGGTATGTTTATTGCCAAAACGATAATCGATGCTCATGGCGAACGAATTTGGGTAGAAAGCAAACAAAACGAATATTGCGAGTTTTTCTTTACCCTCCCCAAGCCTCCTCAAAATTCCGGTTCCACAACGAGAATATAATTCCGTTGATTTCGCGGTATCAAAAACGGCGAGGCTTTACAGTCCCATAGAAAGGTACGGTCATAAAAATGGATGAAACAAACATCAATCCCGAAAATCAGCTCCCGGAAAACTCCCCTGATAATGACACACTTTCGGAGCCCCAATCGGAGGAATCCGCTTCTGTAACCGATTCATCGGATTCGGAAAGTAATCCAAAAGAAGGCGAAAAACTTCCAAACAACTCCGAAACAATTGAAGAAAATTCTTCCGATGCCGTGTCGATGCCTCGCAAAAAAACGGAACAATCGGCATACACATATCGCTGGGATTACCACACACAACACGACAAGGACAAATCATATATCAAAGCAAACACCCGAAAAGGAAAAAAACTTTACGTTGCCGTATTCGCCTCTGCCATTTTGGTTTCCCTTCTTCTGCTTGTCGGCGTTCTTTTGTGTGGAAATATCGTTTCTACCGGACACAACTATAATTTTGCTTCCATCAGCGAGGTATACGACGAATGTCTTCCCTCTTATGTTGCCATTCATGTAGAAACACCAACGGGAGAAGGCGTCGGATCGGGTATTGTTCTGACCTCCGACGGCTATATCTCCACCAATTACCATGTTGTTGCCGACGCAACTACTATTACGGTAATCACAAGTGATGATTCCACTTATGAAGCTAAACTGCTTGACGGCGACGAGATCAATGATATTGCCGTAATCAAAGTTGAGGCGCGTGGGCTCCATGCCGCCAAAATCGGATCGTCCGCCAATTCCCGTGTCGGCGATCAGGTCATGGCAATCGGTACGCCATACAGTATCAATTACAAAGGCACAATGACATCCGGTTATATTTCCGCTCTGAACAGGCGTTTCGTAGAAGAAAACGCAAACGGAACCGTAAGCAAGGTCATGTATATGATTCAGACAGATACCAGTGTAAATCCAGGTAATTCCGGAGGACCATTATTTAATATGAACGGTGAAGTAATCGGAATTGTTTCCCTTAAAATATCCGGAAATAATTATGAAGGTCTCGGATTCGCCATTCCGATTGAAAGCGTGACCGACATCATAGAGGATATCATGGAGCACGGAAAGATCACGCAAACCGGAGGAGGTGCTCATGAAGGAGCTGCGCTCGGCATCAGTGGTTATGAGGTCAAAAAAGATACCAAGTATTTTCTTTATGATAATTACCACTTTACCGTACAAAAAGATGAAGCAAGCGGAGAAGAAAACGTTGTTTTCCCGGGACTTTTTGAGGACGTAAAGGTTTCGTGTTCCGACACAACGGCACTGAAAAACGCGCTCGCTGAATATCTTTCCTCGACACATTCCGGACTTCGTCCCGAAGACATTGATGTCAAAGATTTCCAATATTTTAAAGCTCCGGAAAACGGCATTTGCGTCGTTTCTTTGACCAACGGATTTGACATTGCCGAGAAGCTGAAAATAAATGACATTATTGTTTACGCAGACGGCATATCCTGTGCCAAAATGACAACTCTCAAATCGTTGATTGCAGACAAAAAGACCGGAGATGAAATCCTATTCACAATATGTAGAGACGGAAAGATGCACAATATAAAAGTCATTCTCGGAAAAGCCTCCGATATGTCGGATTAAGTCATAGCCACCGGCTAAGCCGGTGGCTTGCACAGCCTATAAGAGTATGGGACTGGCAGGGCTGAAGCCATTTGAAAAGTCTGCCAACCGCAAGCGGTCTCAAGCAACCGCTAAAGCGGTTGGCTTATTTTTTGCTTGCGCACACCGGCTCACCCGTAAACGGGTCAACCAGCTCTTTTATACTCATTTGTTCATACGCCAAATCCTCTTTTGCAATTGATTCCGTATGTATTCGGCAATTGCCTTTTTGTTCTTTCCCACCGTATCAACATAGTATCCTCTTGCACCAAAATTCTCTGTTGCCACATCTGTATTTCATATTTGCGTGTTTTTCGAATATCATCAGGCTACTTTTTTCCCTTTCAGATACCCCATAAAACTTGACGCGCTGATTTTTTTAGAAAAGTCAATAACTTTTTTGAAATTTATTTGATGTGGTGCCTTGCCATTATCACCGACCCTCATCATCATCAAAATCACTTTGATTGTTAATGAAGAACTGTTAGATACACAGAGTTTGAAAGATGTGATTAGAGCCGAGCAACAGGATATACTCTTTGCAAGAAACATACACAAAAAAGAATATATTTGGAAGATAAAACCCATTTGAATTTTATGCCAAACAGTAAGATGCAATCGCATCGGAGATATAATAATTATTGAGCCTTCAGATCGGATTCAACTTATTTTAGAGTACAAAAAGGTCTCTTTAATTGTAGCCATTTCTGAAACAGAGCATTGAAAGAAAAACTTTTCCAGATCTTTTCCATAAAAAACGAACGGCGTTTTTCGGAGCAGACGATATTCTGCTCTACAATCGTATCCACTGAAGGATATTCCAAAACCCATCGGGGGCAACGAATATAAGATTACAAGCTGTCTGCCGGAAGATCTGAGTAAACAGCTCCCGTCTGTTGAGGACATCCAGAAAAAAATCAAGAACTAAACGCTTTTTGTGAAAAATCGGCGGCAAAACGCCCTACAGGATTTTGATATCCTGCAGGGCGTTCTTTATTCCCACCGGAAGAAACATACAGCGAGAACCGTGCAGAGTAATATCTCCCTTTGACTGCAGTAAAGCGCAAAACACAGTAATCGGGGGCGGTTACACACCCATGATAGTACATCTCATCCCCTTCTCTCCATATCCTCGCCTTCTCTTCTGCGCTTTCCAAGACCTCCATTGTCCCGAACAGGGATACACCTCTGAAAAATCTCCTGTCCACAAAACAGATGCTTGCTTTCTGGTCTTCACGAAAGGCTCTGACTTTGTTTGAGGAAATATTGGTCGAAAACCAAAAGGTACGGATACCGTTTCTTTCCCGTGGAACAAGCATAGCACGGCTGACGGGAAAACTCTCGACATCCGTATAGCTGATTAAGTGTGCGACCTCAAGTATCTTTCTCGTGGTTTTGCCTTTCTTCGCTTTCCGACTGCAAACTAAAATTTGTTTGATTTTTTCTCGTCCAATTATACTTTGATACTGCTCATTGAATCGTTCACAGCTTTTATATCTCATGTTAAGCCGCCTCGTCAAATTCAATTCATAATGTTATCATTTTGTTATCGCTGTTGATAACACAGGCTCCGTAACTGTGTGGATAATAGCAATATGTTCCGATTCAGATTGTAAGCGGTTTTGATTAGGAAATCAACACTATATTGCAAAATGCAATAACAAATATTTCTCCACTATCCCAATAAACTGGAATTTGTCTGTATTATACTCTCGTATATATATTTTTTCTTCAGAACCACAAGGAGCAATTTTTCGGTCTATTACACGAAAACCATATTTTTCATATAAATTCTCATGGTCGCTTACTAGATACACTTTGTTATAGCCGATATTTTTATATAATCTACTGCATACCCAATTAGTTGTTGACTTAATCTATTGCCTCTGTATTCTTCACCAACAAACACAAAGCCAATATAAGGGGTATA
>CAKSSY010000087.1 GCA_934489945.1 uncultured Eubacteriales bacterium | reverse complement strand
CGGCTACGAGGATTTCTGCGAATATAAAAAGAAAAAAAGCGCCGAGGACGGCGCGAAAAAAGCCGAGAGCGGCGACATTATCAATTTTTAGGAGGTTTCGTTATGAAAAGAGTTTTTGGCATCGGAATATTGGTCTTGATTATTGTCTTGACGGTGCAAGTACTTGTTCTTCGCCTGGTGATCGAAACCGGAAACGGGCATTTCTCCTGGTGGACATGGTGGGAGGCGTTTTCCTCTTTTGTTCAAAACAACAAAGGCAGTATTGTATCGGCGGCAGGTGGCATCTGTGCCGCAATCGGCACTCTTGTTACAGTTTTTAAATATAATCCGAAAATCAAGGCGTGGTTCAACACACTGGGGGTCGGTTTCAAGACTTGGTGCGAGAGCTTCGGAAAGAAGGTGGAGGACACCAGAACTGCAGTCGATTCTCTGAAAAAAGAAATGAAAGATTTTCTGGATGATATGCGAGACATTCTGAAAGCATCGTCCGGGTTTTTGGATTCTTCACGAGTCAAGACAGAGAAACAGGAAGCGGCGATTTTAGCGTTGATCGAGGCTTTTGAGGATGTGGTGAAGCTCTCCGGTGCTTCGGAAGAAAAGAAAGACATTTACATAAAAAACATAGAGAATGCCAAGACGGCGATCGGAGGTGTCACCGATGGAAAAGACCGCAAGGAGATATAAAGCAGTGGCTTTGTGGCTGGAGATACTTGGTTTTTTGTTTTCTCTTGTCATGCCGATCTGGGCAGCGGCATCCAAAGTGGTGATTCTCGCCCGGGACGCCCCGGACAATCTTTTCACACGTCTCGGCATAACACTCTCGGGGGGAGTGCTGATTCTATGTATTGCTGTTGCCGTATCGTGGCGTTTCTTTGGCTCTGTTATCAAAGAAAACGTGAAGGGGACAAGAAGGACATTGCTTGGCTTTTTCGGTATCGGTTACATTGTTTTGCTTGCCATAAAAAACATGCTTGATGCACTTGAGGCAATCTTTCTCGGAGGTGCTGTCGGTGCACTTTGTGCCGTGATTCTTTACACAATTGCGGACATTCTGCGTACAAAGGCAGAGAAGATCGGAGGCGTTCGATGAGCAACTTTGATTTTGAGGACGAAGGTATTCGTTCTGTATCCGAACAGGCGGATGCAAAGTTGCGCATGGCGGTGACAACAGTCAAAAAGTGGCGTTCCGCCATTATGGTGACCGGAATATTTATCATCACGCTTGCCATGCCGCTCCTGACGGTTGACTGGGGCGATCCGGAAGGGATGGATTTCTGGCTTCGTGCCGTATATTCATTGATTATTGCGACGCTTTGCTATTACATCTTTTTTCCGATCGGTTCAAGAACCGAAAGAACCGAGTCCAAGACATATATTCCGACATTTCAGCGATGGGAAGAAATGTCGACTCTGATTCGGAAATTCGGATTGATGGAGGCATTCTACAGCTTTTGCCGTGTACGCGTAAGTGAAGAACGAGAGGAAACGCGTCTCTTATACATTGAGGCAGCCGGCCTTCCCTTGCGGATTTACGAGGCAGAATATGCCGGAAAAACAAAAAAAGAACTTCGGAAGATTCGCCGCCGAGGCACGATTACAAAAAAACAGGAAAAGTATATTGCGGCAGCCAACGGCGAGATCAGAGTGAATCCGATCAATGCTTCTCTGATTCTGTTTGGCTTGGCGGTGAAAAACATTAACGATGTCGGTCGACAAAAGGCGAAACGTCTTTGGGACTACGGAAAACCGCTGACACTGATTTTAACTATGGTGATTCGTACAATCATTGAAGTAGGTGCAAACCGGGCGGTCTCGTGGACTGACTATCTTGCTGATACCGTAATCAATCTGACCGTAATTCTGACATGGTCCTTTGCCGGATTTCGTTTCGGAATTCAAAAGGCGAAAGAAGACGAGTCGGACGCCAAGGGACGGACAGAATTTATTGATATGTTCTTGGAACGAAACGCTGATGGAATATCTCGGATACAAAAACGGGAACGGAGAAGCGACGGTGAAGACGTATATCCAATCGCCGAAGCTGAATGTTGAACAGAAGAAAAAACTGTTGGAGACGAGCTGACATTGATAAATTTATAGGTTGTAGCTTCTTGCACCTCCTAGCTGTGTAATGATAATCTGCGCCGCAGCGGGATTTGGGTTTTTGATTTTTACCGGATATTCCAGTTTTTTCTCATAAATCCACATGTTCTGTCCTCCTCAGTTTGCGTCATATTCCCACGGAAACGGTTCGTCGGTCCAGTCCCACGTGGTCTTACTGCGATTTCCGAATGCACTCAAAGGTCCGCAATTTGTCTCATATTCCTCCGTGAGGGCGTCCCGGCGAGCATGGAGTTTATGGTAGTAGTCGAGTGCCTCCTGCGAGTCGGGGTAGGCATCCAGATACAGAATGGTATCGATCATTGCGAATTCCGTCATACGCAGGTTCTGCATCAGTTGGCGACAACCGGAACCATGATTTCCCGTGTTGTTTCGGGTGCGATTCTGCATGGGTTCGTTCATTTGCGTCTCCTCCCTTCAAAGGGTTTATCCAGTTCGGCAAATATCGTGCCGCGGGTAAAGCCCTTTTCTTCATCGTACAGTTTCTGCCATTTCTGAATCGGCGAATAGACCATGGCGAGCGGAAATCCGTTCAGCCGATAGTCACCGCAACAATCCGAGGTGGTTTCCGGCATCTGCGGTCTACCGTTTTCCACTCGCGGCATCAGTTCGACATTGCGCTCACGTCTCTCATTTTCGACGGGGGCGCGGCTTCTGCCGGGCGTGTTTTCAAGCAGATTCCTGATCGGATCGTTTTCCGGTGCGCGATCGACCGGTGGTCTGATGTCATTTTCATCTATATACATGATATATGATCTCTCCTTCCTTCCAAGAGGCTTTCACCTCTTTGACAGTATATGAAATCCGTCGTTTTTTGTGCGGTGAGGGGGATAAGCTGTCGCTTTTTCGCGAAGGCTGTCAAAAAAGACCGTCCTGCTTCAGCAGACGGTCTTTTGGTTTGGTTTGCCTTTATTCGCCGCGTTCGACCTTGCCGTCAAAATCGCGGATGCCGCCGATATTGGTTACATGAGTATAACCCATTTTTTTTAACGCGACAACGGCGGTTTCGCTTCGCGCGCCGCTTAAGCAATGGACAAAAAGCGGGGGGTTACGGTCGGGAACGGCTTCTGTCACCTTCTCAAGTTCATCCAACGGGATATTGAGAGCAGTCGGAATATGGCGGTCGATATATTCTTCTTCGGTGCGGACATCCAGCAAAACCGCATCGGGAGTATTCCGATAGGCACGGATACCGGCATTGATGTCCTTGGCACGGAAAAGTTCGGAAAATTGAATCATACGATTTCTCCTTTGTTTTTTTCGGCATTTTCTGCCATACGGATTACGGCGCGGAGCGGATGAAGTTCGGTATCGCGGTCAAAGGGAAGAGGGGTCTGATAAAGAAGATGATCGGTGATTTGGTCGAGGAAGGGTTTGGGAGAGGTTTCGGAGACGGAAAATTCGCCACAATCGCCCGTCTCATTCCAAAGGTGTGTCCGTCTGCCGCCGTCGGTGATCTCCAGAACGCCTTTTGTGCCGAACACACGAAGAGATTCATTGCCCCAGAGTCCGAAGGCTTTCGGGTTGAAATAGTTGACGCACATAGAGGCAACACCGCCGTTTTCGAGCGTCATGGCGACGGAAACCGCTGTTATGAGTTTCGGTTTTTCGGGCGGTGCGCCGAGTGTTGTTTCAAAAGCCCTTACGTCGGCAATCCGGACGCCGCAGACGTGTTCGATAAAGCGCGCCGCGTGGATGCCCGCCTGCCGTGTAATTCCGCCGTCAACCGAGGAATCCTCGGGACGCGCCGCAAAGTTGTTGGGATAGGATTTCTGGGCATAGATCTGCACCACCTGTCCGATTTCTCCCCGTTCAATGAGAGCTTTGGCGGTGAGATACGGCTCGGCAAAGGCGGTATCGGCAATCTCGTGAAACTCTGCCGGCGAATCTGCCTCGGCGGCGAGAATGGCATCCAGTTCGTGTTCGGTGAGGGCACAGGGTTTTTCGGCGTAGACCGAAACGCCTGCACGAAGTGCCTTGATTGCGTCGTTTGCTTCGTCGGCGCGTCTCGGAGAACACAGGCTTACCAGATCGAGACCGGCATTTTCCAGCATGGCATCGAGGCTGTCGTAAACCTTCACCTTGCCTGCCTTATAACTTGCAAAGTGGTTCAGAAAGGTCTCGGGAACGCACGCCGCCGCTATGAATTCAATGTTGGCGTTTCCTTCAAGAAAGGGAGAAATCTGGTGTCCGTTGACACCGTAAACGCCGGTTTTCAGTTTTTTCATTTCGCGGAATTCTCCTTTTCAAAAGCCTCCAATGCGCCGCGGCGCGGATGAGCATAAAGGTTAATCAACAAGTCATAAAGTCCTTCGACCACATTCATATCGCCTTCGCGGCGAAGATTTTGAAAGTCCCGGATCGGAAAGCTGCGCTGAATATGCGAGATGACTCGTGTGTGAACCTCCGCTCCTTCCAACGTGCAACCGTCCATCGGCACGCCCTGCGCGATGCGCGCCGCGATTCCGAGTTTGGAAAAGTCTCCGCCGCCCAAGGCTTTTCCGTAGGAGCGTCGGCTTCCGTCGGCAAGAATCCCGATGATCTCATCGGGTTCGGCATCCGCCGCGGCATTTTCGGGCGGAAAGGGGGATACGTTAAAGATCACGCCTCTCTCAAAGGTGAAGCGGAAAACGGGATTTACTTCCTCGCACGTTGCGTGCGAGGCGATGAAGGTTGCCTCGGCACCGTTGAGTTTGCAGGAAATGACAGCAGTATCGAAGTTCTCGATCGGATTGGCACGACCGAGTTCGGCATATACATCGTCGGGCATACGGGAGTTGCAGGGGGCATCTCCCATCATAAAAAACAGATTGTGCAGATAGTGTGCCGCGGCATTATTTGCTACACTGTCATACACTGCCCGACCTTCGGCATCGTATATTTTGCCCGCCCATCCCGTCGAACGGTGAAAATAACTGTCTCCGCGCGGGAAAAGAACAAGAGTTTTCAGTTCGGTCGGTTTTCCGTAGATGCCGGCGATGATATCGCGTTTGGCGGCGAGAATAGCGGGGTTGCACGACCACTGGAAGCCGACCAAAAGGTGTTTCCCCGTTTTGTCGCGGACCGTGCGGATCCGGTCAATGTCCTTCTCATCGGCACAGAGCGGTTTTTCGCAAAGGACATCCATCTCATGTTCCATACAGGCAATGATCTGCTCCGCATGAAAGGCAATCGGGGTACAGAGGACGGCAAGTTCTGCCTTTCCGTGTCTCAGGAACTCATCCAAAGAGCAATAAACCGGAATGTTGCGTTCCCGGATCAGACCGATATTTTTGGCGGAGTCCGGGAATGGTTCCACCGCCGCCACAACGTTGACAAATTCACGGGAGGCTCCGTCAAACGCCTCTTTGACGTACCCGTTTCCGTATCCGCCGATGCCGACCAGGACAGTATCCGTTTTTTTCATCACAGCAATTCCTCCCACTGCTTCATAGTATCTCCAATTATATACCCGTTTGTCCGAAAAGTCAAGGGGGAATCGGGCTTCTTTTGTTCTTTGCTTTTTGCGCATGACGATGATTTTGGGTATTGAAAAAGAAGAAGAAATATGGTATACTTACAGGAAAGATCGCAGAGATGTCCATCTGATTGTTGTCGGGACGGCTT
>CAKSSY010000086.1 GCA_934489945.1 uncultured Eubacteriales bacterium | reverse complement strand
TCCGCGTGAGCGCGGAAACGGAGCGGAGGGAAACCCTTTTCCCGAAAAGGGTTCCCTCCGCTTTCGTCTCTCCTGTTCTCTCCCGCAAACTCCCCCATCTCACAAAAACCTTCTTGCAAAGCCACAACGGCGGCAAAGCGGTTCAACTGCCCGATGCACGGCAAAACCGTCCCGTATCGCGACCGCACGCGGAGAAGCGAGAATTTCCTCCAGGTCCTGCGTGAACAGATTTCCGAGTGTCATCTCTCCGTCGCTGTCAAGGCAGCAGGGGACGACACTCCCGTCGCACAACACCGCAACATGGTCCCGCAAGCCGTAGCAATAGCCCACTTCCCCGTGATCGTCGGCACTCCTGTCCGGCCAGTCGAACTTTTC
Organism: uncultured Eubacteriales bacterium; assembly: GCA_934489945.1. Classification (GTDB taxonomy): domain Bacteria; phylum Bacillota; class Clostridia; order Oscillospirales; family CAG-272; genus RGIG8775. Next base: position 5,591 of record CAKSSY010000086.1, on the reverse strand, counting down.
TCCCCACTCGAGGTATACGCCCTCTCCGATCTTGGGACCGCCGCGGTTGTCGGTCCACTCTCCCGGAAATTTGCGATGCAACAACTCCAGAATTTCTCCGTTTTTTTCCGCTTTTCCACCCACTCCGAGATTCCACAGGCGCAAAACCGTGATCGTCCCGCGCGCGCCCATCTCTGCCGCCACGTCGACCGCCGTATCGAGATAGCCGCGCAACACCTGCCCGTTCGCCTCGGCACTGTGGAGCGATATGCTCATCTTGCGGATGTTCTGCGCGTGAGCCGTAAGAAGCTCTCGTTTCTGCCCCAAGAGCGTGCCGTTGGTCGTCAGACAGGTAAAAAAGCCCATTTGCGCCGATTCGGTAAGAATCTCCCCGAGCCCGGGATGCAGAAGCGGCTCTCCCATCACGTGCAGATAGAGATAATCGGTTTCCGGACGCAGTTTTCCCGCCAAAACAACAAATTCATCGACCGTAAGAAAACGCGCCTGTCGTTTCGTTCCGTGACAGAAGGAACAGGCAAGATTGCAGACGTTCGTAATCTCCAGATATCCCTTTGCAAAACGTTTTTTCATGCCTCGCTCCGCCCTTCCGCCGTTTTTTTACAGTATATCACACCGCAAACCGCCTGTCAACCGTCGCTTTCGGACAGGAAAAAAACGAAAAATTGCTTTTTTTCGTAAAAACCCTTTGACTTTTCGGTACGATGGTGTATAATAGAATCTATATGATTCAAAATTCCCGGAGGAAAAGAAAATGCTCTACCATCACATGAAGATCGCCGGTCTTGACCGCGCACTTCCCATCTGCCCTCTGAATGACAAACTCAGTATCGCGGGCTTCATTATTTTCGGCGACCAGGAACTCACCGTCGCCTGTGCAGGAGAACTCCTGAAAAAGGCACCGGAATACGACTATCTCATCACCGCCGAGGCAAAGGGCATTCCGCTCGCTCATGAAATGGCTCGTCAGCACGGCGACAAAAAATACTTCGTTGCCCGCAAAGGCATGAAGGTGTACATGACCAATCCCCTCAAAATCACGGTCAACTCCATTACCACCAAGAAGGAACAGACTCTTTATCTTGACGGAGAAGATGCCGCCATGATGAAGGGCAAACGGATCCTTATTGTGGACGATGTAATCTCGACCGGCGAATCCCTTCACGCTTTGGAAACGCTTGCAGAGACCGCGGGCGGCGTTATCTGTGGCAGGATGTCAATCCTCGCCGAGGGCGACGCACAGGGACGCTCCGATATCCGTTTTTTGGAAAAACTTCCGCTTTTTGACAATGCGGGAAATATCATCGGTTAAGAAAGGCAGGTATCTTCCATGGCAGAATTTTTAACAGCAGAAGATAAAAGAAGTTATTACTGCGGTGAAGTACCCGTAAGTGCCGTCGGCAGTGAGGTCTGCGTGATGGGCTGGGTGCAGAGACAGCGCGACCTCGGTTCGCTCATTTTCATCGACCTTCGCGACCGTACAGGTATTGTTCAGCTTGCTTTTGACGAGAACACCGATAAGGCTGTGTTTGATAAGGCGTTTGCCACCCGTTCGGAATACGTGCTGGCGGCTCACGGTATTGTCCGTCATCGCGGCGAGGGCGCGGTCAACCCAAACCTTCCGACAGGATCGATCGAAATTGCCGTCACGTCCTTCAAAATTCTCTCCGCCGCACAGACCCCTCCCTTTGAAATCAGCGACAATTCCAACGTCAAAGACGAAACCGCGCTGAAATATCGCTATCTCGACCTGCGCCGTCCCGAATTGCAGCGCAATATTCACCTGCGTCACGAGATTGCTCGTGTTGCCCGTGAATATTACTACGAAAACGGTTTCTACGAAATCGAAACCCCCATGATGATTAAGCCGACTCCCGAGGGAGCACGCGACTATATCGTTCCGTCCCGTATCCATAAGGGCTCCTTCTATGCCCTGCCACAGTCTCCTCAGCTTTATAAACAGCTTCTGATGGTTTCGGGATTCGACCGTTATATCCAGATTGCCCGTTGTTTCCGCGACGAAGATCTCCGTGCCGACCGTCAGCCCGAATTCACACAGATTGACCTTGAAATGTCCTTTGCTACCCAGGAGGACATCATGGCAATGAACGAGGGCTTTATCAAACGGGTGTTCAAGGAGATTCTGAATGTCGACATTGAAACGCCCATGAAACACATCACCTACCGTGAGGCAATGGAGCGTTACGGTTCGGACAAGCCCGACACACGCTACGGAATGGAGATTACCGACCTTTCTGCGGTTGTGAAGGATTGCGGGTTCTCGGTGTTTACCTCTGCCATTGCGGCGGGCGGAAGCGTCCGTGCCATCGTGGCAAAGAACGCCGCATCGGTTCTGACCCGGAAAGAGATCGACAAGCTGACCGACCACGCCAAGGGCATCGGTGCCAAGGGACTTGCGTATATCCGTTGGGTGGACGAAGAACCCTCCTGTTCGTTTGCCAAATTCATGACAGCCGGGGAACTTCGAGCCATAGAAGCCGCCGCCGGCATGGAAAAGGGCGATGTCATGCTGATCTGTGCCGACAAAAATAAGGTCGTCCTGCCAACGCTCGGCGCACTGCGGATCATGCTGGCGAAAAAACTGGACATCATTCCCAAGGGACAATACAACTTCCTGTGGATTACCGAATTTCCCTTCTTCGAGTGGAACGAGGAAACCGAACACTGGGACGCCATGCACCATCCCTTCACTATGCCGCTTGAGGAGTGCCTGCCGTATCTTGACAGCGATCCCGGCTCCGTGCGTGCAAAATGCTACGACATGGTTCTGAACGGAACCGAATTGTTGTCCGGTTCCATCCGTATTACCGATTGGCAGCTCCAGGAAAGAATGTTCAAGGCGTTGGGACTTTCCCCCGAGGAAATCGAACGCAAATTCGGATTCCTGGTGGAGGCTTATAAATTCGGTGCACCGCCTCATGGAGGTTCGGGTATGGGACTTGACCGCCTCGTCATGACCATGCTCGGTGCCGACAGCCTGCGCGATGTCATTGCGTTCCCGAAGGTGCAGAACGCATCCGAGTTGATGAGTGGCTGTCCCGCACCGGGGGATCCCGACGCACTCAAGGATCTTGGAATTTCCGTAACCGAGTAAAAGAACGGGAGACGGGGGAACGATGGGGAGCCTTTTGCAAAAGGCTCCCCAAACCCCGCGAAAACCTTTGAAACAAAAGGGAAAAGACGCGCCGCCGTAACGCAAAACAAAATGGCGAGACCGCCACAAAAGTTTCGCCCGCCTTTTCAAAGGCGGCGCGGTCAAGGACGCGCGGGGGAACGGTCAGGAACTTTTTGAAAAAAGTTCCCGACACCCTCAAAAACTTTTGGAACAAAAGGGAAAAGGCGCGCCGCCGTGACGCAAAACGAAATGGCGAGACCGATATAAAAGTTTTTGCGCCGCTTTTTGAAAAAAGCGGCACGTTCCCCCGTTCTCTTTATCGGCGTTTCTTTTTGCTTCGCTTTTTCTTTGCGCCTATGGCTTCAAAGAAAAAGCGGCTGAGGAGTTTGCACGAGAGAACAGGAGAGACGAAAGCGGAGGGAACCCTTTTCGGGAAAAGGGGTTCCCTCCGCTCCGTTTCCGCGTGTACGCGGAAACGTTCACACCACCTTCCCAAAAGCTCTTGAACAAATTGGAAAAGACACGTCGCCGTAACGTAAGACAAAACGGCGAGACCGATATAAAAGTTTTTGCGCCGCTTTTTGAAAAAAGCGGCACGTTCTCCTGAAACAAAAAGGAAAAGATGCGTTACCGTGACATAAAGCAAAACGATAGCGCATCTTTTCCTTTTTTCAAAGTTTTTTGTGGATGTCGGAATTTTTTCAAGAGAGCTCCTGACCGTTCTCCCGCTCCTCCCTTCCGACTTTCCGAAGATATTCGGGGTATGTAAGGAGAAGACGGGTAGCGGCGAGAAGAGCATTCGGTGTCATACCGGGCGGGAGTCCGAGCGAACGCGCAAATTCATCACGTCGCGCCGCGCTGTTTTCTCCTCCCGTCAGCCCGTCGATAAAAAAGTCGGTCTTTGACAACGGGTTCGAGAAATACGCCTGTCTGTCATCGTCGGCATTTTCCGTTGCGTAGGGGGCAAGCAGGCGATACAGCACCTCGTTCTCCATTCCCTCAACGCCGAGCGTTCCCTCGGCGGACGGTGCCGTCTTGCGTCTCTCTTTTCCCTCCACTCTCGGAATATAGAGCTGAATGAGGCGGTCTGGCGGAATGTAGGACGCGATCTTGGAGCGAATGAGTTTCCCTGCACCGTCGCTGTCTGTCAGCACAATCAAGCGGCTTTTCGCGGCAAGCAACCGAAAAAGTGCCGGTTTTTCGGCGTGATTGAAGATTCCGAAGCCGTCGGTGGTAAGAATCTGCGCCTCTGCAACAGAGGAAAGCCTGATTTTGTCATATTTCCCCTCCACAATGATCGGATAGGGAATTTTCAGTTTTTCCATTCCGTTTTACAGCACAATCTTAGCCTGCGCCGGTGCAAAATACAGAAGCACGAGAATACCGAGCGCAATCCGGTAGACACCGAACGGAGCAAAGCTGTGCCGTTTTACAAAGTCCGTGAGGAACCGTATCGCCGCAAGCGAAACCAAAAACGCCACCGTGCACGCCACCGCAAGCACAACCCACGCCATACCGGGCATTTCCGTCCCGGTTTCACCGAGAAACCGGACAAACTTGTAGCCGCGGAGGACACCGGCTCCCGCCATTGTCGGGATGGCAAGGAAGAACGAAAACTCGGCGGCAGCGGTGCGTGACAATCCCAACAGCATCGCGCCCAAAATGGTTGAGCCCGAACGTGAAGTGCCGGGTATCATGGCAAGGCACTGAAACGCACCAATGAACAGGGCAGTTTTCAGAGAAACGTCGTCCACATTGTCACACGGCTCCAGATTCCACTTTTTTGCCGCATGAATTTTCTCCACAAATAGGAAAGCAATGCCGTACACGATCAAGGCAATCGAAACCACGACGGAATTGTAGAGATGTGCGTCCATCCAGTCGTCAAGCAAAAAGCCGAGGACGACCGACGGCAACAGTGCAACCAGTATCTTGAGCCAAAGCATCCACGTTGCCTTTTTTTCGGCAGGAGATTTTGACGATGCAAACGGATTGAGTTTTCGGAAATAAAGCAGAATCACGGCAAGAATCGCGCCGAGTTGGATTGCGACCTCGAAAAAGCTGTAAAACGCATCCCGAAGTGCTGCGTTGTCCGATATGTTCAGCTTGACAAATTCGTCAAGCAGGATCATATGTCCTGTCGAACTGATGGGGAGCCACTCGGTAATTCCCTCCATAATGCCGAACAATATTGCTTTGAGTATTTCTATCATATTTCCTCCCGAATTATGTTAAAAAACGCTGATAGGAAAACGAGGGGAACGTGCCGCTTTTTGAAAAAAGCGGCGCAAAAACTTTTATTACGGTCTCGCCGTTTTGTCTTGCGTCACGGCGACGCGTCTTTTGCCTTTTGTTCCAAAAGTTTTTGAGGGTGTCGGGAACTTTTTCAAAAAGTTCCTGACCGTTCTCTTTCTGCAAACTCCTTCGCCGCTTTTTCTTTGAAGCCAAAGGCGCAAAG
>CAKSSY010000085.1 GCA_934489945.1 uncultured Eubacteriales bacterium | reverse complement strand
GTCACACCTACATCGGCTCGGAACACATTCTGCTGGGACTGGTCGGAGAATCCGACAGTGTCGCCTCCGGAATCCTTTCGGAGCGCGGTGCGGATTTTGAAAAAATAAAGGATGAAATCGTCAAGTTTGCCGGAATCGGGACAACCAGCGATGTCAGCGCGGCAGATATGACTCCCCGAACCAAGCGAATTATTGAAGCCTCTTCTTACGAGGCACTTCAGCTCGGACAGAACTATATCGGCACCGAACACCTTTTGCTGGCACTCATTTCGGAGCAGGATTGCGTGGGGGTAAAAATTCTGGAAGAATGCGGAATTTCCATCGCCGACATCCGGAGTGATCTTGCAACCTATTTCGGCGGCAAAACCGATCGGAGTCAGGGATTGCGCGGAGAAACTCAGAGAGCCGGAGGCGGCGGAATTTCCAATTCGGGAACTCCTACACTCAGCAATTTCGGAAGAGATCTTACCGCATTGGCAAAAGAGGGAAAGATTGACCCCATCATCGGTCGGGACAAAGAAACCGAACGTGTCGTTCAGATTCTCTCCAGACGTACAAAAAACAACCCCTGTCTGATTGGCGAACCCGGTGTCGGCAAGACTGCCGTGGTCGAAGGTCTGGCACAAAAAATCGTGGACGGAAATGTTCCCGAAACTCTGAAAAACAAAAAAATCGTCACACTTGACATTGCCGGTATGATCGCCGGCGCAAAGTACCGCGGAGAATTTGAGGAACGTATGAAGAGTGTGATGGAAGAAGTCAGCAAAAATCCCGACATTATTCTCTTTATCGATGAAATCCACACCATTATTGGTGCCGGTGCTGCCGAAGGTGCGGTAGATGCTGCAAACATCCTCAAGCCGGCACTTGCCCGTGGAGAAATGCAGGTGATCGGTGCTACCACAATTGCCGAATACCGCAAGCACATTGAAAAGGACGCGGCACTTGAACGTCGGTTCCAGTCGGTTTTGGTCGGGGAACCCAGTCCTGAGGAAGCCATTCAGATTCTTACCGGTCTGCGTGACAAATATGAAGCACATCACAAAGTAAAAATCAGTGACGAAGCCATCCGCGCTGCCGTTGAACTTTCCCGCCGTTATATTGCGGATCGGTATTTGCCGGATAAAGCCATTGACCTGATCGATGAGGCGGCATCCAAGTTGCGCATTACGGCGCACACTTCCCCGCCCGATCTCAAGGCAATTGAAGAAAAAATAGCAAAACTCTCACACGAGAAAGAAGAGGCAATCAATTCGCAAGACTTTGAACGTGCCGCAAACATCCGTGACGAAGAAAAAAATATTCAAGCCGAATACAACACCGCCAAGGAAAATTGGGAAAAGAACAAATCCGATAAGGCTCTCGAAGTGAAAGAAAGCGACATTGCGGATGTTGTGACGCAGTGGACGGGAATTCCGGTTCATAAGCTGTTGGAAAACGAGGGCGAAAAACTCCTGCACCTTGAGGACGAGTTACACAAACGTATCATCGGTCAGGACGATGCGGTAGCCGCCATTGCCCGTGCAATCCGTCGCGGCAGAATGGGACTCAAGGACCCGCGCCGTCCGATCGGTTCGTTCATTTTCCTCGGACCTACCGGTGTCGGCAAAACCGAGTTGACCAAAGCTCTTGCTTCCATTATGTTCGGTGATGACAATGCCATGATTCGTTTGGATATGTCCGAATACATGGAAAAACACAGTGTTTCCAAGTTGATCGGCTCTCCTCCCGGATATGTCGGCTTTGAGGAAGGCGGACAATTGACCGAAAAGATCCGTCGCCATCCTTACTCTGTCGTCCTGTTTGACGAAATTGAAAAGGCTCATCCCGATGTGTTTAACATCATGCTCCAGGTTTTGGATGACGGCGTTCTGACTGACTCACAGGGACGTCATGTTGACTTCAAAAATACAATCATTATTATGACATCCAACGTCGGTGCCTCTGCCATGAGCGGCAGTCGTGCTCTCGGGTTCGGAAACGGAACCGATGACAACACCGCCAACGAAAAAAAGGAATCCGATGAGCGGATGATGACAGCACTCAAGCAGACCTTCCGTCCCGAATTCCTTAACCGTATTGATGACATCATCATCTTCAACAGACTGACTGACACCGACATTGAAAAAATTGCCGGTCTCATGCTGGCAGAAGTCGGCAGAAGAATGGAAGATTTGGGGATTCATGTCACCTTTGATCCGAGCGTCACAGCACTGGTCGCCAAAGAAGGCTTTGATCCCGTATACGGAGCAAGACCTCTTCGTCGGGCTACCGTCCGTTTGGTGGAAGATACCTTCTCCACCGAAATGTTGGAGGGCAAAATCAAAAACGGCGACACCATTCTCGCCAAAGCCGAGGACGGCAAAGTCGTTTGCGTAAAAAGTTAACGGAAAACGGCGGTGCTAAGAAACTCTTTTTGAGTTTCTTAGCACCGCCTTCGACATTGGTCCTGACGGCTTGGAATCGCCATTTTGCCTTCAAAAAAATCCGAAAATCAAAAAAAACATCGGGCAAAAACGACCATGATCGCGTCAGAAATGCCGGAACTAACAGATTGGAATTTTTAAGGGGCTGTTAAAAACATCAAGTTTTTTAATAGCCCCATTTTTATAAATTACGTCAATTTTCCAAAGACTTGAGGTAGTCGATACAAATTTTTGCCTCGATCATCTGACGATCCGCGGTCGGCTCATTCTCGACAACCATAGGAATATCGTGCTTCTTTGCCCATGCCACCACTTCGGCAATCGGCGCGGTTCCCATTCCCAAAGGAGTTCCGTGTTCCATCGTTCCGTCCTTCAGGTGAATGGACGAAAGGCGATCCTTCAACTGCTCCAAAATATAAATGGGATTGACAAGACCGCGATATGCCCAGTATACGTCGATTTCAAAATTGATCTTGGTACGTCTCTGAAATTCAAGATGTGCAATCTCGCCGTCGGTATTCGGGAGAAATTCGCGGTGATGATTATGATACATCAGCTCAATGCCCTCAGCGGCAAGCATCGGTTCATATTTGTTCAGACTTTCTATCGTCTTGTCAAGTTCTTCCTTGGTTGAAAAGGGAGCCCACGCAACAATAAACCGAGTACAACCGATCGTCTTGAAATACTTTACAGTCTGTGCAAAAGCATCGCCTTCCAGATCCTTGAGGTGATTGTGCGAGCCACTGACCTTGAGTCCGAACTCCTCACAATATGCCTTGAAATCCTCGGCACTTGTTCCAAAGTAACCGGCTGGCTCCACAAGCGTATACCCCATCTCGGCAATCTGCCTGAGGGTATCTTTTACATCCTTCTCCATGTAATCTTTTACAGAGTATAACTGAATCCCGTAATTCATAACTTCTCCTCTTTTATGTTATTATTTTGGATTTCTGAAATCTCTTTCCTCTGCCAATTCCGAAGCAATTTTCCGTGCAAGAGCGGCAAATTCCGGTTCGGTCGGAACGTCAAAGTCATCAAAGTCCGTGGAAATCGGATTTCCCGTGAGCATATGATACCAAAGGCATCCCATCATATAGCGTGGTGCACCGTAGCCTGCATGAAAACCATCCCGATGAACCGATTTTCCACTTTCCGTGGCAAGCCGGAGCATGGCTTCACCATCGGGAAGAATTCCGTCGGCATGAATATATTCCGCAGCAGTTTCATAGCAGGAAAACACCGCTCGGGACATTTCTTCCATAGTGGAAAATCCTCTCTGAGCCAGTCTTTCGCTTCCCGTTGCATATCCCCATGTCTGATGAATGAGAATTTTTGCCTTTGGCGCATATTCACGGATAGAATCGGCAAGCACTTTCAAATACGGCATATAAGAATCCATCTTATAACTGAGATGACTCGCCTGCTGGAGCGTCACATAATCCCAACTTCCGGAAAGAAGTGCCGTTTTTATCGAGGTTACAAAATCCGTACTATATCCGTTGTGCTGGAGAATATATTCTTTTTTATCGCCCTTTATATTCCGGAAATGCCGCTCCAACGAGCACCCGCCGATCATAAGATTGACCGTTCGCATTTCCTGCTTGTCATGATGGGCAATTCTCCACAGATACGTCTGTGCATCCTGTGAAAAGCTATTTCCGATCGAAAGGATGTCCATCAATCTCTCCCTTCCTTTCAAAATCGTTTTCCTTTGCCACTCGCCGCATTGTCATATCAAAAAGAATCACTGCAATTATTCAGTCTTCCTCGGCAACAACGGTTATGGCGGTTGGTTTTGTCAACTCCGGGTTCTTGTGAAAACCTCCCGGCGGATTCGACGGGAGGTTTTTGATTCAGATGTATTTACGAAGCGTTTCGGTCACATTCTCAATCGGCAGAGAAACGGTAAACACCATCTTAACATTTTGGTTCTGCGAAAGTTTATTCGCATTTTCAACCAGTTTCTCAAATTCGGCAATATCGTTACCGCAGATCTTGAGTGCCGAGTCAACATACAACTCGGTCACATCGTGGTTACTTGCCACGATTCCGGCGATAAAACCGGCAAGGGAATGTGCATCGTCTACAAAATATTCATCGGCATTGATAAGTCTTGCCTGATACTTTACGTCGAAGCGGAGCTTTGTGCCCTTCTCAATACATACAACATCGCCATGCGAAGCATCAACTGCCTCATTGACCATATTGATGAGAGTTTTGGTCTTCCCTGTTCCTTTGACTCCGATAATCAGTTTTAACATTTTGGGTACCTCCGTCTGTATTTTTACGCTTTGGGAGAATCTCTGAATTCATTATACAACAACCGTCCGGAAAAATCAAGACACTTTTGTAAAAAATATGAAAATCAATGGATTCTCTTTTCAAGTTCCGCCTTTTGCGCCTCATAGCCGGGTTTGCCGAGAAGGGCAAACATATTCTTCTTATAGGCTTCGACACCGGGCTGATCAAAAGGATTGACCCCGGAAATATAGCCGGAAACAGCGCAGGCAAGTTCAAAGAAATAAATCAGAAAACCGACCGAGTGCGCGCTTTTATCGGCAAGATTCAGAACAATATTGGGCACACCGCCGTCCACATGTGCAAGAAGTGTTCCCTGCATGGCGGTCTTATTTACGGTATCCATATCCTTTCCGGCAAGGAAATTGAGTCCATCCACATTATCGGCATCGGCAGGAATGACAAACGAGGTGTTAACCTTCTCAATGTTCAGAACGGTCTCAAAAAGGTTTCTCATACCATCCTGAATATACTGACCGAGAGAATGAAGATCCGTAGAGAAAATAACAGACGACGGATATATGCCGCGCTGATCCTTTCCCTCACTCTCCCCGTAAAGCTGTTTCCACCACTCGTTGAAAAGCTGACTGGAAGGTTCATAACCGACAAGAATCTCCGTAGTCTTTCCCTTACGCGCGAGAATATTCCGGAGAGCGGCATATTTATAACAATCGTTCTTGGAAATATCAGGATCGCCATATGCATTTGCCGCATCCTGTGCGCCCTTCATCAGTGCGTCAATGTCAATGCCGGCAACGGCAATCGGAAGCAATCCGACCGCTGTAAGAACGGAGAAACGACCGCCGACATCATCGGGAACGACAAAAGTCTCATATCCGCGTTCATCGGAAAATTTCTTGAGTGTTCCGCGGGCTTTATCGGTAGTCACAAAAATGCGTTCACGGGCACCCTCCCTGCCGTACTTCTTTTCCAGAAGATCACGAAATACACGAAAAGCCACCGCCGGCTCTGTCGTGGTACCCGATTTGGAAATGACATTGATACAAACATCTTTGCCCTCACAGACCGCAAGAAGTTCATTCAAAGAATCGGCACTGAGATTACATCCGGCAAAGTAAATATCCGGTGTATCCTTACGCAGATTATTGTAATAGTTGGAACGGACAAATTCAATCACAGCTCTTGCCCCAAGATAAGAACCGCCGATTCCGATCACGATAAAAACATCGCAGGATTTCTGAATCCGTGCGGCATCGACCTTGATACGCGCAAATTCTTCCTTATCATAATC
>CAKSSY010000084.1 GCA_934489945.1 uncultured Eubacteriales bacterium | reverse complement strand
GGCGAGACCGCAATAAAAGTTTTTGCGCCGCTTTTTTCAAAAAGCGGCACGTTCTCCCGTTCTCCTATCGGCGTTTCTTTTTGCTTAGCTTTTTCTTTGCGCCTTTGGCTCCAAAGAAAAAGCGGCGGGGGAGTTTGCAGGAAAGAGCGGGAAATGATTGACAGGCTGGTTACTTTGAAGTATAATGAAAAAAATTATGCCGACAGAAAGGATCCATACGAAAATGAAATGGTTTGAAACCAGCTATCGCCGCCATCTGTGCGATATGCACATCGATGATTGGAACGAAACATTTCTTTCGGAATTTCATGCACGTGACTACTATGAAAATCTGAAACGCGCCGATGTCAAGTCTGCCATGATCTATTTTCAGTCCCATGCCGGGCATTGTTATTATCCCACGAAAATCGGACATATGCACCCTGCTTTCCGCGGAAGAGAACATGAAATGCGGGATTTGACCGAAATGTGTCGTGCGGGTGGGATTGACGTTATCGGATATTACAGTCTTGTTTTCAACACATGGGAAGCGGACGCTCATCCCTCGTGGCAGATGATTGACGCCGCGGGACTGACGCGGCGGGACAAGGGAAACCGATACGGAAACTGTTGCATCAACAATCCCGAATATCGGGCGTTTGTAATGAAACAGATTGACGAGATGGCAGAAGAATTTACGGTTGACGGGATGTTCTATGATATGCCGTATTGGCCGTCGGTTTGTTATTGCGGTTTCTGTCGGGAAAGGACAAAACGGGAACTGGGTATCGATATTCCCGGGCAGGGAAGTGTGGATTTTGAGCGGTTTGACAATCTGCGGCGGAAATGGATGGGCGAGTTTTCGTTGGAGATTACCGAAAAGACAAAGACCGCTATGCCGGGAGTTTCGGTTGAACAAAACTACGCGTTTGCGGCGTTGGCAAATGCAGGGGTCTGTATCAGCCCTTTGACCAATGACGCCTGTGATTATGTCGGGGGAGACGTGGCTACCGATTTCGCCACGCAATCCTTTATCTGCAAATATTACCGTTCTGCTACGCACAACGAGCCTTTTGAATTTATGCCCTATCGCTGTATGCCGTCTCTCTCCAATCACACGGTGACAAAAAGCCGCGACAGGCTGGAGACTGCACTCAGCATTACCTGCGCTCACCACGGTGCCAACCTTTTGATTGATGCGATTGACCCGGTCGGAACGCTTGACAGTCGTGTCTATGATTTTATCGGAGGGCTGTATCGGAAGCTGGAGGCTTACGAACCCTGCTTTTCCGGGAAGATGATTGCGGATGTGGGCATTTTCTTCCATTACGGGAGCAAGGCAAATCCGCGTGGACAGAAGTTCACGAATTACACCTCAACCAAAAATACAGTGAAGACTTTTCAGGAGCGTCATATTCCCGTTGGCGTGATTGCCTCCGAACATATGTCGTTGCTTGAGAACTACCGTTTTCTGATTCTTCCGAGTCCCAACCACCTGACGGCAGAAATGCGGAGGAAACTGATTGAATATGTGGCAGAGGGCGGAACGCTGTATTTTTCGGGAGCGGACGAGGAGGAGCTTGTCCGGGTTCTTGTCGGCGGCAGAGTGATGCGTTATACCGATGAGACCCGAACCTATCTTGCTCCGAAACCGTGGGCGGCGGATCTGATTCCGGATTACAACGAAAAATATCCGCTTCCTTTTGACGCAAGTTTACCGGTTCTGGAGGGAATCGAGGAAGCGGAGGTGGTGGCAACGGTGGTTTTGCCTTACACCTTACAGGGCAAAAAGCAATTTGCCTCCATTCATTCCGACCCGCCCGGAATTCCGACAAATTTCCCGGCTCTGGTGATCCGCCGGTACCAAAAAGGACGCGTGATATGGTCGGCGGCACCGATTGAGGATGTCCCGATTGTCGATTACAGAAAAATCATGATAAGAATGGCAGAAAAATCTATGGGCGGGAGACCGTCTCTGACTTCCAATGCCCCCGGCATGGTGGAATTGACGATGTTTGAGGATGCGGCGCGGAGAACGGTACAGGTGAATGCCGTGACGCTCCTGGATGCCGACGAGACGATTACCATTCCTCCGTTTTCGGTTTGCGTGGCTGTTCCGGAGCCGGCAAAAAGGGTTCTTTTGATGCCGGAACGAAAAGAAATTCCGTTTCGGCAGAAGGCGGGCAGGGTGACGTTCCGTACTCGACGTTTACATATTTTTGATATGTACGAGGTGGAGTATTGACTTCGAGAGGATAATTCGGTACGGAATTGCCCCGCCGCAAAGTTTTTACAGGCTTTGCGGCGGGGTTTTTGTCGTGTGACCGGGAAAATTGTCACCTCTTGAATTGTGCAACTCTACGAAAAAAAGGATATTGAAGCAAAAACCAATTGTACGGATTGACAGCCGCCGCAAAGACTGCTATAATAAGACCAAAAGAAGACAGAAGGAGAACAGGATGAAGAATCGACTGAGGCAAATCACGGCGGGCTTTTTTGCTGTTTTACTCTTGGCGGCGACATTTCCGGTATCGGCTGTCGCACAGACCCAAAAAGGAGATGATTTTGTGCAATCGCTTTCTCCCATGACTGTCGATGCGGCTTCCGGAATCCGCGTATACGAGGAACTGACGAAATATTTCCTCGGTGGCGAGACCTACAGCACCGCTCCCTATGAGACGTATCTGCCCTTTGAGGTTGATGTGGGACTTTATTGTTCCAAGGATGCCACGGGCATCGGAAGAAATGCAAGCGGACGGGACGTGATTGTGTACGTCTACGGTTATGCCGGTGAGCGGATCGGCATGGAAGAAGACGTAAGCATTCTGCGGGACTATCTGCTGGACGGCTATGCGGTGGTGACGGTGGATTACAAAAACCATCCCGATGCCAAGTCTCCCGATATAGAACACAGTCTATCAAAACTACGCACGTATCTGATGTCGGCAAAACTCATTCGCGGCAACGGATTGGCTCTCCATGCGGATTTTTTCTACTTTCTGCCTGCCGGATACCGTCTCGCACGCGATATCTGGTACTGGAACAGCTACAATTACAGCTCACTCGGTACGCGCAATCATGTGATTACGGCATGGAACCGCTGTCTTGCCGAGGGAGGAAAAAACAACAAGAAAGCCTACAACTACACATCGGATTTCACATTGACGTTTGACGGTGTGAACGAAGACGGTACCGTCACCCCTGTGGAGGTGTCGCACAAGGCAAACGAACGGATAAAGGAAGTTACCTATATTCAGGAATGTTGCCGCAAGAACGGCGAGCCGTTGCGTTACGACGTGTTTTTGGACATCATTTATCCTTCTTTGCCAAAATACGCCACGCCGGTCTATTCGATGATTGCCACCGACCCGAACCGCCATTGGAGTGATGCCACCGATCTGCGTTGCACCTACGCCGGCATGACTTTTGAGGGCTATACCACGGTTCTTTTCGACTATGCCTATGTCCCAATGTCAAACTATGATACCGGTTCCTACAGCTATATTGACTACTACGGTACGCACGGAGAGAATGTTCTCAAGACCATACAGGCGGCGATCCGCTGTCTGAGATACTACGCTGCCGATTACGGTTACGATGCTTCCCGCATCGGCGTTTCCGGTATTTCCAAGGGGTCTCCCGGTGCGGCGGCAATTTCCGTTGTTGACAACGCTGTCAACTCCACAGAGAACAGACGTTTTGAAAAAGATCTTGCGGCTTCGGCAAAATACGGAGTCGACTTCTGCTTTGAGGGCGACATGATAAAGGACGGGGAACGCATCACGCTGAACCAGCCCTTCCTGTATTACGACGTCCCCTACGGACCGGTCACCGACGAGCACGGAAATACCAAGACCGACATTTACGGCAATCTCATTACGTACGAATACTACGGCACGGACGGCGTGGCGTATGTCCGCAACGAGGGCAGGCAGGAGACCGATCCCGACTTTCGCACGCCGATCGGCAAGAGCATTGCCAAGGACTACGACGTGACAAAGGTCGGTGAGGACCGCTGCGTGGAAAACGAGGAGAAGGGAGATTATCGCATCGAATCCGATGTGCAGGCGGTGTACTGTGCGGCAGGTGACGGAACCAAGCGGTTATACGGCACGGGAAGTCTCGCAAAGTTCGACAAGGTGCCGATGCTTCTTTCCTGCGGTCAACACGACCAGTACGGCTGTTTTGACTACTGGTATCAGCTTGCCGGTTGGTTTGCCAAGAATGCAAACGCCCCTTTTCTTGCCATCACGATGCTGGATCAGGGACATAACTATCCGACGGGTTATGACGATGTATACGGTTTTCGCCGTCACGATGCGTTTATTACCTTTTTCAACCATTATCTGAAGCCCGAAGAGACTTCTCCCGAGGTTGTCTGGTGTACGCCGTTGTCGATTGACGAAAGTGTGGACGAAAAGACCAAGGTCAAAGTCAAATTTTACGACAAAATGGATACGGCGTCAATCGGGGAAGGTCTTATGCTTCTCGATCTCACTACGGGCAAGCGCATAGATGGAACATGGGAAGCGGGAGAGTGCGATACGCTCTTTACCTTCAGCGGCAACGAACTGACACGGGATACTGCCTATGCTGTGGTTGTCACTACTGCCTGTCGCGATGTGCGCGGTGTTACGGTCAGGGAGAACATCGTTTACCGTTTCGGCGTTCGCGGCGAATATACGCCGGAGCTGTTGGAGACGGCAATCGTCAATCGGAAAGAGCCAAATCGGACTTTTGACGGCGGTGCTCTGTCGGTAAACAAAGACACCATTCTTCTGGCGTCCTTTGCAAACGATCATCTGGCAGGTGCCGAAACCATCCGCCTCGGGCTGACGGTTGACAGCGAAACCCCTGTCGGCGTTACGGTTTACGCCATTCCTTCCTATCGGATCAAGGCAAATGTCAAATATTCGTCCCTGCCGACGTTGACCGACGAGATGCTTGTCGGAAGTTTTTCCCTGAAAAACGGGAAATCCGATATCCTTCTTACCGCTCTCGGAAAACGGGAACTGGGGGATACTTTTACGCTGGTGTTTGTTTCGGATGCCTCGGCGTACATCTATCGGATGACACAGGCTTTTGAGGGGCTGAAGGAGGGGAGTGTCCCGCGCGATACCGAAAAAGACAATCACTGTTTTTCGGATTCGGTTATTGCCATCGGTGGTGCCCCCAATTCGTACACGGTGACAACCGAGGACAATACCACACCGGACGGCAGAAAGTGTATGCTTCTTACGGCAACCCACGGTTACGATCGTGTGAAATTCTTCAACAGCTTCAAAAACAGCGCGCTTACCAAAGAGGACATCGGGCGCGAATTTGACATTTCTTTCATGGTCAGAACCGAACAGAAGGGAAGGTTGACCTGTGGTGTGATGAGTTTCAACGGCGGGTCGAAGGACTCCGGGTACACCGGTCCCGCTTCGTCTTATGGAACGAATTTCTGCGGTGCAAGTAAGACCGTTTATACCGAAGCCGACGAGTGGACGCTTATAGAGGATCATATCACGATTACAGAGAAGATGGTGGAAGCACAGGCGGGTCTTTATACAATACAGACATCAAGTGCCACCTCCGAAAATCGTCTGTTTTGGTTTGATGATGTGGAAATTCGGGAAGTACAGTCCGCATACACCAACGGGCTTTATGAGAAGGCGCGTTTTGACGTTTTCGATCTTGTGCTTTCCACGGCACAGAAGGGAACCGAAAATCACACGCCGGACAGTGTGATAAACGGGACATCCGACAACCCTATGGATGAACCATCTTGCACAGACCCGTCCCGAACATCGCCGAAATTTCTCGTAGTTCTTGTTGTTTGCGGCGCGAGTGTGGCAGTGGTTGCCGCGGCAGCTTTCCTTTTCCTTCGGTTTCGTAAAAAGTAACAGGGGGAACGAGGGAACGAGGGAACGAGGGAACGGGGGAACGGTCGGGAACTTTTTGAAAAAAGTTCCCGACACCCTCAAAAACTTTTGAAACAAATTGGAAAAGACGCGCCGCCATGACGCAAAAACGAACCGGCGAGAGCGCCACAAAAGTTTCGCCCGCCTTTTCAAAGGCGGCGCAGTCAAGGACGCGGAGTCCTTGTCGCGCTCCGCAGAGC
>CAKSSY010000083.1 GCA_934489945.1 uncultured Eubacteriales bacterium | reverse complement strand
CTCTTTGCTTGTCATTCGCTTCGTGCGGCGACAAGAAAGACAGCTATACCGTCGGCATTTGTCAGCTCGTTAAGCATGACGCGCTGGATGCGGCAACTGAGGGTTTTAAACAGGCACTGATTGACAAACTCGGTGCGGACAAAGTTACTTTCGATCTTCAGAATGCTGCGGGAGATACTCAGACCTGCACGACGATTGTCAACAATTTCGTCAGCAAAAAGGTGGATTTGATTATGGCAAACGCAACCCCCGCTTTACAGGCGGCTTACAATGCTACGACTACCATTCCGATTCTCGGTACTTCTGTTACCGAATATGGCGTTGCTCTCGGAATTCAGGATTTCAGCGGAACGGTAGGCGGCAATATCTCCGGTACTTCCGATCTTGCTCCTTTGACAGAACAGGCGGACATGATTCTTGAACTGGTTCCGAATGCCAAAAAGGTGGGACTCCTGTACTGCTCCGGCGAACCCAACTCGGCATATCAGGTCAAAGTGGTTTCCGAGTACCTGACTTCCAAAGGACTGACCTGCATAAACTACTCTTTCGCTGACACGAACGACGTTTCGACCGTTACTTCCGCTGCCGTTTCCGAATGTGATGTTCTCTATATTCCGACCGATAACACTGCGGCTTCCTGCAAGGAAACAATCGGCAATATTGTTCTGAATGCCAAGATTCCCGTAATTGCGGGCGAGGCAGGTATCTGCGGTGGTTGCGGTATTGCTACACTTTCAATCAGCTACTACGACCTCGGCTACAAGACCGGTGAGATGGCGGCAGAAATCCTTACGGGAAAATCCGACATCTCCAAAATGCCGATTGAGTACGCCAAGGCAAGCAAATACTACAATCCCGAAATCTGCCGCGAGCTTGGTATTACGGTTCCTTCGGATTACAAGGAACTCGGAAAATAAAATTGTGACGGATTGCTGACGGAAATCTATCTTTTGACGGGAGAAAATCATGAATTTACTCAATTCCATGCCGGGTGCCATAGCCCAGGGGATGATCTGGGGGCTACTTGCAATAGGCGTTTATATCACGTATAAAATTCTGGATTTTGCCGATCTGACGGTCGACGGCTCGGTCTGTACCGGTGCCGCGGTCTGCGCGGTCATGCTGACTGCGGGAATCAATGTTTGGGTAGCTCTTTTATGTGCCTTTGTTGCCGGTATTCTGACGGGACTTGTGACGGGTTTGTTTCACACCTTTCTCGGAATCCCTCCGATCCTTGCCGGAATCCTTACACAGCTTATCCTTTGGTCGGTCAATCTCAAAATTATGGGACGCGCCAATGTTGCGGTTCCGGCACGGAATCTGAAGGTGCTTGTCACGCAGATGGAGATTCCGCGCGCAATCCTTACGATGGCTTTGTTTGCGGCGGCGATTATTGCGACTCTTTACTGGTTCTTCGGCACAGAAATCGGTGCGTCCATCCGTTCCACGGGAAGTAACCCCGCAATGAGCCGTGCACAGGGAATCAACACATCGCTGAACAAAGTGATTGCACTCATGCTTTCCAACGGAATTGTGGCACTGGCGGGAGGATTGCTCTGTCAGTATCAGGGAAGTGCAGATATTAACATGGGGCGCGGTGCCATTGTTATCGGTCTTGCCGCCGTTATCATCGGGGAGGCGATTGTCTCACGGATTGCCGAAAATTTTGCCCTTCGTCTGGTGGGCGTTATCCTCGGCGGCGTGATTTACTATATTGTATATCAGACGGTCATTTTCATCGGTCTTGATACCGATTTGCTGAAACTGTTCTCGGCACTTGTCGTTGCAATCTTCCTCGGCGTGCCGCACCTGAAAGCCACGTATTTCGCCAAAAAGAAGAAGGAGGGCAGATAAATGCTGGAGCTTCGCAATGTTTGCAAGACATTTAATGCGGGTACCGTCAATCAAAAAGTGGCACTTGACCACCTTTGTCTGACTCTTGAGGACGGGGATTTCGTTACGGTGATTGGCGGCAACGGTGCCGGAAAGAGTACGATGCTGAATGCGATTTGCGGTGTCTGGACACCGGATGCCGGGCAGATTCTGATTGGTGGCACCGATGTGACACGGATGCCAGAATACAAACGTGCCTCCTTTCTCGGACGTGTCTTCCAGGATCCGATGATGGGGACTGCTCCCGATATGCAGATTGAGGAAAACCTCGCACTTGCCAAACGTCGGGGAAAACACCGTACACTCGGGTGGGGAATCCGTGCGTCGGAGCGCGCCGAATACCGAGAGCTTTTGACAGAACTCGGGTTGGGGCTTGAAAACAGACTGACAAGCAAGGTGGGATTGCTGTCGGGCGGTCAGCGTCAGGCGATTACGCTTCTGATGGCATCGCTCAACCGTCCGAAACTTCTTCTGTTGGACGAGCATACGGCGGCACTTGACCCGAAAACTGCTGCCAAAGTGTTGGAAATCACCGATAAGATTGTGAATGAGAATCACCTGACTACACTCATGATTACGCACAATATGCGGGATGCCATCGCACACGGAAACCGCCTTATCATGATGCACAACGGTCATGTGGTGGTGGATATCCGCGGTGAAGAAAAGAAAAAACTGACCGTGGAGGATTTGCTTGGGCTTTTTGCCAAAGCAAGCGGTTCCGAGTTTTCCAACGATCGTGCGATTCTTTCCTGAATATAGAAAAGGGGGCAGTTGCCCCCTTTCGTTTACCGAAAAAAACAACCAAAAGTTTTTCTTCCGTCTTGTACAAAAGACTTTCTGGTCATGGCATCGAAACCCAACGGAACGTTCGTCTTTGATATAAAAACAGAGCAAACGAAATAACGCTTGCTCTGATATGACTTTTGTTTTCATTATAAATCAAAAATTTTCAGACATTTCTGAATCCTCGACCGATAATTTCGCTGCTGGTTGTAATGATAATAAAGGCTGCCGGATCAATTTCTTTGATTTTCTTTCTGAGTTTTATTGCCTCATTTCGTTTGCACACCGTGTGAATCATCACCTTTTTCTCTTTTGTAAACTCACCGACAGCGTCATTTACTGTGGCACCATGGTGAAGGGTTTTTATAATGAATTGCGAAATTTTTTCATATTTATCGGTTATCACGACAAAATATTTGCAGGCATTAAAACTCTCAATAACACTGTCTACCAAAAATGCTTTTGCAAACAATCCCAGTACCGAAAACAACCCCGTTTGAATATTGAACACAAAAAATGAACTCACTGCAACCATAGAATCCGCGACCAATAATGCTTTGCCTACATTAAAACTTGTATATTTTTTCAGGATCAAAGCCACAATATCCGTTCCGCCGGATGAGGCATCGCAGTTAAAAATGATTGCCGAACCGACAGCGGTAAGCAATATAGCATACACAAGCTCCAAAAGCGGTTGATTGGTAAGCGGTGAAGAAAGTGGTATCAACCGTTCAAAAACATATGTAAGTGCCGAATAAAACATACTGCAGTAAATTGTTTTAAAACTATTCCTCCATCCCAAAAAGAAAAAACCTACGATCAAAAGACCTATATTTATACTCCATATCCATACCGCGGGTGTTATGGGGAATAATTTTCCCAAAATAGTACCGATACCGGTTACTCCGCCTGTCGCAAATCCATTCGGAATTTTGAAGAAGTATACGCCGGCAGAAAGAAGTATACATCCCAGATTCATAGTGAAAAAGTTTATGATTTTCTTCATGATTCGTTTTTCCTTTCTCAAACCGGAAAATCGCACAAAAAAGTGGTCAAAACAGATGATATCTGATCTGACCACGGATCTTGGTGGAAACAGCGGGGCTCGAACCTGCGACCTCACGGATGTGAACCGTGCGCTCTGACCAACTGAGCTATGCTTCCATCGTTTTTTATTATACAACAAAAAAGGCAGATTGTCAAGCCCCGGAGAGCATTTTTCTGTTCAGAAATGCTTTTTTCTTTTACGGGACTTGTATCCGACCTCCGATTATGGTACAATAAAGGGGAAAATGCAAGAAAGGTTACGATATATGAGGATTTTGGCAATCGGAGATGTTGTGGGGCTGGCAACGCTGGGCTTTTTGAAGGAAACGCTGAGAGGGGTACAAAAAGAGCGGAAGATTGATTTTACGGTAGTAAACGGTGAAAATGTATGTGATATTCACGGGATCGGTGCGGCACAGGCGAAGGAGTTGCTTGATGCGGGGGCAGATATTATTACATCGGGAAACCATATTTTCAGCCGAAAGGATATCGGCGATTATCTGGATGGCTCCGAGGATATGCTTCGCCCCTGCAACTATCCGGCAATGGCACCCGGCAGCGGCTACACGATCCGAGTTGTGAAGGGATGGCGTATTCTTTGTATCAACGCGATGGGATGTGTCTTTATGGAGTCCTTGGCAAGTCCGTTTGAAACAGTGGGGCGGATACTGGAGCGCGAAAAGGGAAAGTTTGATCTTTCACTCCTCGATTTCCACGCCGAGGCAACCTCGGAAAAACTGGCTATGGGGCGTTATTTTGACGGTAAAATCGATGTGATTTTCGGAACCCACACACACGTTCAGACCGCCGACGAGCAAATTTTGCCTCACGGTACAGGTTACATTACCGATCTCGGTATGACGGGACCTATGAGCGGGATTTTGGGAGTGGCAAGCGAATGTGTTGTGGATCGTTTTCTGATCAAAATGCCACAGAAATTTAAAATTGCGGAAGGGAACCTTGCCGCTCACGGGGCTGTTTTTGAGTGGGACGAGTCTCTCAGGCGTGTGTCGGCGGTCGAACGAATTGTGTTCTGAGGCTGACAGCTTCCGGTTTTAAAGACATGGATTGCTTTACAGAAAAACCAAGCCCGGCGAGTTTTTCGCCGGGCTTGGTTTTTATTTCAGAAGAATTTCGATGACGGGAATCTCGGTGTCGGGTTTTACTGCGGGAAGGTTGAAAATAACCGTTTCGGCATCGACTGTGCCGAAGTTATCTCCGGCAACCGGCGGTTTCTTTCCAATATTATAGCGGATCTCACTGGCATCATTCAGAAACTGAGCATAACGAATCTTTCCTCCCAGATTTTCCATTGTCAACGTTCCGAATGGATAGATCAGCAGGTGGATATACAAGCGACTTCCGTCCTCACTTTGTGTCAACAAAGTCCCCTCGGGAGCTTTGAATTCCGGCTCTGCCATGGTACAGCCGTAGATGGAACGGGAATTGTACTTCATCCATTTTCCGAATGCGTCAAGAGCATTCATGGCGCGGTTGTCAAAGTATCCGCGGGCGCAAGGTCCGACATTCATCAGAAGATTTCCGCCGAGTGAGACAGTTTTTATCAGCATTTCCAGAAGCATCCGTGGCGATTTCCATGTCTGCTCATCACGGTAGTATCCCCACGAACCAGAGAATGTCTGACACGCTTCCCATGTACGGTAGGTGCCGTCCTCATTACGAGGCCATTCCTGAATCTGATACTGCTCCGGGGTGGAGAGATCCTGCTCAACATCGGTTCGATTGTCAATGATGAGCCACGGCTGAAGTGAGCGTGCGGTGGCAATCAGTTTTTCCGATTCCCATTCGTCCTTGCCCTTTCCGCCGCCGAATTGCATCCACGGTTTATAACAGGGATCCTTTTCCGCATTATGGTAAGAAAAATCGAACCACAGAATACGGATTTTGCCGTAGTTTGTCAGAAGCTCTGTGATCTGATTCCGCATATATTGTGCATATTTTTTCATATCACGTTTCTTATCGTCTTCTTCGGCATTCAGATCACGTGCACGGGGATGTTTTACATCGATGGGAAAATCGGGGTGGTGCCAGTCGATCAACGAGTAATAAAAGCCGATCTCAAGACCCTCGGCACGGAAGGCATCCACATATTCTCTTACAAGGTCGCGCCCAAACGGGGTGTTGGTGATTTTATAGTCAGTATATTTTGTGTCAAACAGGCAGAAGCCTTCATGATGCTTCACGGTCAGAACGGCGTACCTCATGCCGGCTGCCTTGGCCTGGCGAGCCCATTCCCGGGGAGCGTACAGGTCGGGATTGAAATATTGGAAATACTTGTCATACTTGGCTTCCTGGATGCGCTCATTGGTCTTGACCCACTCGTGACGGGCCGGCATGGCGTAAAGCCCCCAATGGATAAACATGCCGAAACG
>CAKSSY010000082.1 GCA_934489945.1 uncultured Eubacteriales bacterium | reverse complement strand
CCCGCTCATCGGTGGCGGGAGATTCGTCGGCTTCAAACGGAACGGGGGCTTCGGTAAATGTCTTGCCACCGTAGTATGCGTTCAGATACATCTGACGGATTTCACTCATGAGCGGATACCGCGGGTTAGCACCGGTGCACTGATCATCAAATGCCTGTTCCACCATAGCATCCAGTCGCTCCAAAAAGTCTTTTTCATCCGGAACGTAGTCGCGGATGGTAGGACGGATTCCGACGCGTGCCTTCAGTTCGTCAATTGCGTGAATCAGATTCTCCAGTTTTTCGGAATCGTTTTTGCCGCTGATGCCGAGTGCATCTGCAATTTCGGCGTACCGTGCCAGTGTATGCGGATGGTCATATTGCGGGAAGGTGCCCATTTTTGCGGGAACTTCCGCAGCATTGAAGCGAAGCACTTCATCAATCATCAGAGCGTTGGCAACACCGTGCGGCAGATGGTGGAAGGCACCCAGCTTGTGAGCCATGGAGTGGCACACACCCAGGAAGGCATTGGCAAATGCCATACCTGCCATAGTTGCCGCGTTTGCCATTTTTTCACGAGCTTCGGGGTCGTTTGCACCGTCGTCGTAGGCACGGGGCAGATAGTCAAAGATAACTTTGAGTGCGCGGACTGCGAGACCGTCTGTATAGTCGGTTGCCATCATAGAGGCATAGGCTTCCAGCGCGTGGGTTACGGCATCAATACCGGATGCGGCGGTCAGTCCGCGAGGAGCGTTCATATGGAAATCAGCATCAATAATTGCCATGTTGGGCATCAGGGCATAATCGGCAAGCGGATATTTGATGCCGGTTTTTTCATCCGTAATGACAGCAAACGGCGTAACCTCGGAACCGGTTCCGGCGGAAGTGGGAATCGCAATAAAGTATGCCTTTTCACCCATCTTCGGGAAGGTATAAACACGTTTACGAATATCCATAAAACGCATTGCCATATCCATGAAATCAACTTCGGGATGCTCATACAGAACCCACATAATCTTGGCAGCATCCATAGCAGAACCACCGCCAAGCGCGATGATTACATCCGGCATAAAGGCAGCCATCTGTTCAGCACCTGCTTTGGCACAAGCAAGTGTCGGATCCGGTTCAACGCCGAAGAAGCAGGCGTGGGGAATTCCGAGTTGATCGAGTTTATCTGTGATCGGTTTTGCATAGCCGTTCCGGTAGAGGAAGCTGTCGGTGACAAGAAAAGCTCTTTTCTTGTTCAGAACGTTTTTCAGTTCGTCAAGTGCCGTCGGCAGGCAACCTTTTCTGAGATAAACCTTTTCGGGTGCGCGGAACCAAAGCATATTTTCTCTCCTTTCGGCTACGGTCTTGATGTTAAGAAGGTGTTTGACTCCTACATTTTCGGACACACTGTTTCCACCCCATGAACCGCACCCGAGGGTCAAAGAGGGTGCCAGTCTGAAGTTGTAAAGGTCGCCGATGCCGCCCTGAGAAGAAGGTGTATTGACGAGAATTCGACAGGTTTTCATGCGTGCGGCAAATTCATCCAGCTTTTTCTGCTCGGTCTGAACATTCAGATAGATGGAGGAGGTGTGACCGAAACCGCCGTCGGCAATCAGGCGTTCTGCTTTGCCGAAGGCATCTTCAATGTCCTTGGCACGATACATGGCAAGGACGGGAGAGAGCTTTTCATGGGCAAATTCTTCGGAAAGCTCCACACTTTCCACTTCGCCAATCAGAATCTTAGTTCCTTTCGGAACGGTTACCCCGGCAAGTGCGGCAATGTCCGCGGCTTTTTGACCGACGATTTTTGCGTTCAGTGCACCGTTGATCAAAATGGTTTTGCGAACTTTCTCGGTTTCCGAAGGATTCAGGAAATAGCAACCTCTTGCGGCAAATTCGTCCTTGACTGCGCCGTAAACACCGTCAAGCACAATGACCGACTGCTCGGACGCGCAAATCATACCGTTATCGAACGTTTTGGAATGAATAATGGAGTTGACTGCGAGTACGATGTCTGCGGTATCATCGATAATAGCAGGCGTATTGCCGGCACCGACACCGACTGCGGGCTTGCCGGAAGAATATGCCGCTTTTACCATGCCGGGACCGCCGGTGGCAAGAATAATATCTGCCTCTTTCATTAAAAGATTGGTCATGTCCAAAGAAGGAACATCGATCCAATCGATAATGTTTTCGGGTGCTCCTGCTGCAATTGCCGCTTCCAGTACGATTTTTGCGGCAGCAATGGTAGAATTTTTGGCACGCGGATGAGGACTGATGATAATGCCGTTGCGTGTCTTAAGAGCCAAAAGGGTTTTGAAAATAGCAGTGGAGGTGGGATTGGTGGTCGGAATGACGGCGGCGATTACGCCAATCGGTTCAGCGATTTTCCGGATGCCGGCTGCTTTGTCTTCCTCAATTACACCACAGGTCTTGGTGTCTTTGTAGGCATTATAGATATACTCGGAAGCATAGTGGTTTTTAATGACCTTGTCCTCCACAATGCCCATGCCGGTTTCCTCGACCGCCAGCTTGGCAAGAGGAATCCGTGCCTGATTGGCAGCGATTGCCGCAGCGCGGAAGATCGCATCAACCTTTTCCTGAGGAAAGGTTGAATATTTGACCTGTGCCGCTCTGACGTCGGCAAGGTGTGCTTCCAGCTTTTCCACATTGTCTACGATTTTGCGTTCTTTCATTTCCATGATGGTACCTCTTTCTGTATCTTTTTTATTGAATCAAATGGGCGAATGACAAGGCGAGATTTTCCTGCCGCACACGGACGGCGGGCGGTACTTTGAGGGAACAGGGGGAAAAATTCCAAACGGCATCAAAGCCGCATCGAATCATTCTGTCGCATACTTCCTGTGCCGCATTTTCCGGAACGGTGATGATGCCGATGCGGATGTCGGTGAGACGACAGTAGTTGTCAAATTCCGACATGGGAAGAATTGGTTTGCCGGAAGGGGAAAACGTCTTTTGCGGTGAAGTATCGAATGCCGCTGTAATATCGATTCCATATTCGGCAAAACCCGTAAAATCCAACAACGCACATCCGAGTTTTCCGGCTCCGACAATCACGGCTTGCCGCAGGGCGTCCCTTTCAAGATGTTTTTTCAGAATGTCGATCAGATCCTGTATGGGATATCCGATTTTCGGTCTTCCCGCAGAGCAAACGGCAGCAAGATCCTTTCGCACCTGAACCTCCCCGAGTCCAAGTGCTGCTGCAATAGCTGTTGCCGATATTGTTTTTTCGGTTTTCGGCAAAGTTCTTAAATATTGCAGATAAAGCGGCAGTCTTCC
Organism: uncultured Eubacteriales bacterium; assembly: GCA_934489945.1. Taxonomy (GTDB): domain Bacteria; phylum Bacillota; class Clostridia; order Oscillospirales; family CAG-272; genus RGIG8775. The sequence continues at coordinate 3,361 of CAKSSY010000082.1, read as the reverse complement.
GAGGGTTGCCCGTGCCACAGGACGATCTGTCATACGGCTTCACCTCCTTGCTTGATAGTATTTTAACATACTTTTGGCAAGTTGGGAATTGTATGTTTGATATATGGGTATTGCCTTTATCGATATACCATGTATCGATAAAAAGAGCCATCTTGTCTGCCGGTTGTAAGACCGGCAGACAAGATGGCGTTGGCAGTTTAAGTCATCGATTGGACGGTGTACTTTTTCGTTGTGATTTTGGGTCACATTTGCTCGATGTGATATACGTAATCCAGAGTAGAGAGTGCCTCGATAATTTCCGTGTGAGTTTTATATTTTTTGAGTTCCGGACTGCGAATGGAAACAGAAACGGAATAAACGCTCAAACCTGAATTCACATATGCCGGATTCAATTCAATGTCATCGATTTTCATTCCGAGTTCCCGGATTGTGGTAACAAAGCTCTGCAAATGGCAAGCGTTCTTCAGTTCCAGGTGAATCTCGAAATGATTGGATCGATCTTTCAGATAGGTTTCAAAGGAAGGTAAAAGGGACAAACTGCACATATAAGCGGTAAAAGCAATCAGGGTAACCGTATAGAATCCGGCACCAATGGAGATTCCCAAAATACCGCATGCCCATAGTCCGAACGAGGTGGTCAATCCTTTAATCTGACTGCGGGAGCTGAACAGAGTGGAATTGACACCGATGATGGCGATGCCGATAATCGCGGCACTTGAAAGAAGGAAGGAGGGGGAGCCGCCGTTGTAGGCGAGTCCGAGATAAATGTCCAGCATGACAGCAAGTGTGGCTGCAAGTGAAACGAAAATAAAAGTACGGAGTCCGGCGGCATGTCGTTTGCTGGAACGTTCACAGCCGATCATTGCCGCAATCAGAACGGAAAATAAAATGCGAATCGTAATACTGATCCAAGAAAAATCGGTTGCTTCCGCATGAAAAAAGGCGGCAAGAGGATCCAGAATGCGTGAGTTCATGTGTATACTTCCTTTCTCATGAAAAAATGCAATAAAAAAATAACCAATGTTTGTTTAATGGCGGTTTCCCGGCGAGTGGCGCAGAGCATTGATGCTTCGTGACTGTTCCTCCGCAGCTTCCGTGAAAGCCTGTTCGTTTTCCTCTGCCGAGGGAAGATGAGGCTGAGGGAGCCCTTCCTGAATTTTACGAATACGCTCAATCAGCTTTTCGACCTCTGTTTTCGGTTGACCGGTGGCGGAATTTATATCTTCGACCGAGACCAGTGTTTCAATATTTTGAGAGTAAGAGCCGGAAAGATACAGAGAAAGTTTGGCGCAAGCCGGTCCGATCAGTTCATAAAGAACACTGGAAGCAAGGATGACGGTCTGCAAGGCGTTTCCGGCATCTCCGCCCAATGTACGTGCCCCGAGTGCCGCAAGACCAATGGCGACACCGGCTTGCGGAATCAATGCCAGTCCCAGGTAGTTGCGAATTCCGGGGGATGCGTGTACGGCAAGGGCACCCAAAAAGGAGCCGATATATTTTCCGAGAATCCGGACAAGAAAATACAAAATTCCTACCAGCAGAAGAGGAACGCTTCCGACCGAGACCGAGGTACTGAACAGAGCCGCCAGATCAAAACAGGCACCGCTTCGGACGAAAAACAAAAGAAGAATCGGCGGACTGAAGTATTCCAATTGTCGGAACATTTTTTCATCATCGGTAATATTGATATAGACGGTTCCCATAGCCATACAACCAAGAAGCGGAGAAATGTCCAGTAGCGTGCAGACGCCGCAGAAGGCAAGAAGCGTGGCAATGGTGATGATAAGGCGGTTGTCGGTGGAGCGGCGTTTGGGCATGAGCAGTTTCAGAAAGATGCCGAACAGACTGCCCAGAAGAAGAATTCCGATGTTCAGAAGAATCGGTTTGAGAACGCTCCATGCGTTGATCGCGTCGCCACCGGTTTGAGAGGCGACGGCAACAAAGATGGCAATACTGTAGGCGACAAGTCCGACAATATCATCCAATGCCACAACCTGCAAAAGGGTATTGACAAACGATCCGCGCGCGCCCGTTTGACGGATGGTCATAATGGTGGAGGCAGGCGCGGTTGCCGCGCCGAGAGAAGCAAGCACGATCGAAAAAGCAAGATTCAGTCCGAGAATCCAATAGGTAAGAACGAAAAGAAAGACGGAAGCCAAAAGTGCTTCCATGACGGTGATAATGACCACTCGCCAGCCGTTTTGACGGATGACGGACAGTCGGAAGTATTCTCCGGTTCCGAATGCGATGAATGCCAAGGATATGTCCGCGATAAATTCCATTCCGCTCAGGACTTCTGCGGCAACCAAATCCAAGCAATAGGGACCGATCAGAATGCCGGCGATGATATAGGCGGTAACATTGGGCAATTTCAGTCTTTTGGTGATCCGTGTCATGGCAAATCCGATGAACAGCATGAAAGCAACGGAAATGATAACGACGGCAACCGGAGACGATTCACGAAGAGATGTATAAATTTCAGACAAATTGGTCTTCCCCCCTTGACATTTGTTTTTTAATATGATACACTAATTCATCAATAAATGCAAATAATAATTTTTTGTAAAATGATAAAAAAATTGAATAAATGGAGATAAGGAGCAATGGACGCAAGATATGAGACGGTTCTGGCTTTGGCAGAGAAACGGAATTTTACCAAAGCGGCGGAGATGCTATCCCTGACACAGCCGGCGGTCAGTCATCATATTCGTCAATTGGAGGAAGAACTGGGGACGCGATTGTTTGTTCGCGGAAAAAACGAGGTTTTGCCGACGATACAAGGGGAAATTGTTATCAAATACGCGCATCGTTTTCACGCGATGCAGGAGAAAATGCGAACGGAAATTTCCAATGTGGAACGTCAATTAACCAATCTTCGCATCGGAATTACGCATACCTCCGAGAGCAATATTATGACAGAAGTTTTGGCAAAATACAGCAGTGAAAACAGTGGTGTCGGTATAACTTTGATTACTGATACTATAAAAAATCTTTATGAAAAACTGGAAAATTATGAAATAGATTTAGCGATTGTGGAGGGGAAACCGCAAGGCGAACGGTATTCTTCCATTATGCTGGATACCGATTATCTGGTATGCGTAATTGCAAACGAAAACCCGCTTTCCAGGCAGAATCTGGTGACATTGAACGAATTGAAGCGGGAGCGGATGATTTTGCGGTTGCCGCAGTCCGCGACCCGAAGTTTGTTTGAGTCTACATTGGAAAGTATCAACGAATCCATTTCGGACTTTAATATTATTATGGAAGTGGACAATATTGCCACCATTAAGGATTTGGTAAGAAAGGATATGGGGGTTTCCATTCTTGCACGGAGTGCTTGTATGGATGAGGTATATAAGGG